>JAJZID010000318.1 GCA_021810705.1 Actinomycetes bacterium | reverse complement strand
CTGCGCCGCCCGCGGCGCGGCCGCAGCGGCGCCGCCGGCGCCGGCGGCGCCCTGGGCGGGTGCGCCCGCCTCGCGCAGGTACTGGTCGACCCCGCCCGGCAGGTGCCGCAGACCGCCGCCCGCCTCAATCGCATACACGTCATCGGCGACGCGCTCGATGAAGTAGCGGTCGTGGCTGACCACCACGAGCGTCCCGGGCCAGCGGTCGAGCAGGTCCTCGAGCGCGCGCAGCGTTTCGATGTCCAGGTCGTTGGTCGGCTCGTCGAGCAACAGCACGTTGGGCTCTGACATCAGCAGGCGCATCAGTTCCAGGCGGCGGCGCTCGCCGCCCGAGAGCTCGCCGACGCGCGTGTGCGCGCGCTCGCCACGGAACCCGACACGCTCGATCAGACGCGCCGCGCTCAGCTCCTCGCCGCCCGCCAGCTGCAGGCGACCACGGATCTCGTAGGCCGCGTCCAGCACGCTGAGCTGGCCCGGCAGTGCTGCGGGCGTCTGTGAGAGGTGGCCGATGCGCACCGTCTCACCGCGCGCGATGTGGCCGCCTGACGGCACAAGCTCGCCTGCCAGCAGCCGCAGCAGCGTCGTTTTGCCGGAGCCGTTGGCACCGACCAGGGCCACGCGTTCACCGGGACCCAGGCGCCAGGTGAGCGCGTCGATCAGCGGTGTCTCCCCATGGCGATATGTGATCGCCTCGGCCTCGATCACGGTCTTGCCAAGCCGCGCGGTGCTGAAGCGCAGAAGCTCTGTGCGCTCGCGCGCCGGCGGCTCCTGCGCGATCAGCGCGCTGGCGGCCTCGATCCGGAAGCGCGGCTTTGACGTGCGGGCCGGTGGTCCGCGCCGCAGCCAGGCGAGCTCCTTACGCAGCAGTTGCCGGCGACGCTCCTCGCGCGCGGCGCTGACGCGCTCGCGTTCGGCGCAGGCCAGCACGTAGGCGGCGTAGCCACCGTCGTAGCGGTGGACGGCGGCGTTCGCGAGCTCCCAGGTTTGGGTGCAGACGGCGTCCAGAAACCAGCGGTCGTGGGTGACGATCACCATCGCGCCGCTGCGTGCTGCAAGATGGCCCGCCAGCCAGCTGATCGCATCGATGTCGAGGTGGTTTGTGGGCTCGTCGAGCAGCAGCAGGTCCGGGCTCTCGAGCAGCGTGAGTGCGAGCGCGACGCGGCGCCGCTCGCCGCCCGAGAGGCTGCTGACCGGCGTGCCGACGCCGGCACTGAAGGCGCCCAGCGCCACACCGCCGAGCAGCCCGTCGCAGACCGCGCGCAGCGCGCGGTCTGCGGCCCACTCGTGCTCGGCTCGTCCACGGCTCACGAGCACACCGACCGTCGCGCCGGCTGGCAACGTGTTGCCCTGCTCGAGCAGGCCGATGCGCAGGTCGCCGCGGCGCGTCACCTGGCCGCTGTCGGGCTGCTCCCGCCCCGCGATCAGTGCCACCAGCGTCGATTTGCCCTGGCCGTTCGCGCCGACCACGCCGATCCGCTCGCCCGCCGCGACCCCGAGCGTCACCGCATCGAGGACCGTGCGGGCACCGTAGCTCTTGGTCACAGCGCTCAGGTTGATCAGGTTGGCGGCGGCCATCGCGGCCCTGATGCTCGCATGCTCTGCACCGGCGGTGGTCGTCTCCAATAGGATTGCCCGGCCGATGTCCTTCAGCGGATCGATCGCCGGGCTATAGATGCAGCGCCTGCGCTGGCGCCGTCGCCGCCGGCTGCTGTTGGCCCTGGTCGCCGCTGCGGCCGCTGCGGTCGGGGTGCTGTCCTACGCGACCGGTGCGCTGCACCGCACCGAGCTGCAGACGCTCGACGCCCGCTACCAGGTGCGCGGCACGGACCGGTCGCTGCTGCGGCGCTTCCTGGTGGTCGGGATCGACGCGCCCACACTCAGCTTCTTCGCCACATCCAAGACCCACCCGGCCAACTGGCCGTTTCCGCGTCGTTACGACGCGCGCGTGGTCGACAACCTGGTCAGGGCGGGCGCGGCGCACATCGCGATCGACCTGCAGTTCTCCCAGCCGACCGACCCGCGCGACGACTATGCGCTGGCTGAGTCGCTGGCCCACGCCAAGCACGTGGTGCTCGCCACGACCGCGGTGGGGCCGCACGGCTCCACCGACATCCTCGGCGGCAACGCCAACCTGCGGCGCTTTGGCGATGCCGTGGCTGCCGATGCCAGCATCCTGACCGACGCGACCGGGATCATCTCGCGCACCCAATACTCCTACCAGGGACTTGAGACCTTCCCCGCTGCGATCGCCGCGCAGGCCGCGGGTCACGCGATCGCGCCAAGTCTCTTCGGCGGCGCCCGAAGGCAGGTCCCGATCGACTACGCCGGGCCGCCCGGCACCGCGCCCTACGTCAGCTACTGGCGCGTCTTCACCGGCTGCTTCCCCGCCTCGCTGGTGCGCGGGCGGACGGTGATCATCGGCGCCACGGCGCCGATCCTCCAGGACCGCCACGCGACCCCGATGGGCGCCGGTCTGATGTCCGGCACCGAGATCGTCGCCAACGCCGCCGCCACCGTGCTGCACGGGATCCCGCTGCGCGACGCGCCCGGTTGGCTGAACGTGCTCTTGATCCTGGCGCTCGGTTCGGTGGTGCCGGTGCTCGGGCTGCGGGGCTGGGGGCTGCGCGCGCTCGGCGCCGGCCTGGCTGTCGGCGCGCTCTATGCGCTCGCGGCGCAGCTGGTCTTCGACTCCGGGCGCATCATCGCGGTCGTTGACCCGGAGCTCGCGCTGCTGATCGCCAGCTTCGGGACGCTGGCCGTGACCTACCTCAGCGAGGCGTTCGAGCGCCAGCACGCGCGCACGACGTTCGCGCGCTTCGTGCCCCCCGGGGTCGTTGACGAGGTCCTCTCGAGCACCGACGACGATCTCAGGCTGGCCGGTGTGCAGCGCGTCT
>JAJZID010000015.1 GCA_021810705.1 Actinomycetes bacterium | reverse complement strand
ACGAAACGCTCAAGGACGTCCGCATTCCACGCGCGAACCTCGGTCCCTGTCCGGTGTGTCACCAGGACATCGTCGAGAATCGCAAGGGTTACTCGTGCTGGTCGCGTGAGGATCCCGGGTGCGGATTTGTCATCTGGAAGGCCAAGGCCGGCAAGAACCTGACGACCCAGATCGCCCGCGAGCTGATCAAGACGGGGCGGACACAGCGCCCGGTGACCGGCTTCAAGAGCCGTGCCGGCAAGAGCTTCCGCTCGCGCCTGGCGCTGATGCAGACCGAGGAGGGGCGCTGGCGCGTGGAGTTCGACGAACCCTGGGCGCGTGAAGGGGCCAAGCCGCCAGAGGCTGAGGATGTGCCGGCGGAGGTGGCGGAGGCCGGGGTCGAGCCGGCCGCGGCCGAGCTGCCGGGCGCTGAGCCGGCCGCGGCCTGAGGCACAGGCCGGCGCTCAGCTGACGGGCAGGTCCAGCGCGAAGCTCGCGCCACCACAGGCCGAATCGATCACCCGCACTGAGCCGTGGTGAGCCTCGGTGATCGCCTGCACGATCGCGAGCCCCAGACCGGCGCCACCCGCCTCGCGCGAGCGGGCCTTGTCGGTTCTGAAGAAGCGTTCGAACACCCGCAGGCGCAGCTCCGCAGGGATGCCTGGGCCGTCATCGCTCACGGTGATCCGCACCGTGTTCGGTCCACGCCGGGTCACGTCAACCCGCACCAGCCCGCGCGGCGGCTGAGTGTGGGTGATCGCGTTGCGGGCGAGGTTGCGCAGCGCCTGCGCCAGACGGTCGGGGTCCGCCCGGATGGTCACCGGCTCGAGCGTGCCGATCTCAAAGTTCCGCTCCGCGATCAGGCTGAGGCCGTCCCACAGCTCGGTGACCAGCTCGTCCAGCGGCACCTCCGTCGGGTGCAGGAAGTCGTTGCGATCCGACTGCGCCAGGACCAGCAGGTCATCGACCAGGCGCGTGAGCCTGGCGGTCTCCGCCTCCATCAGGTGCCTGACGCGCTCGAGCTCGGCGGCCGAGAGCGACCCATCGAGCTGATCGCCGCCGGAGAGCACATCCAGCTGGCCGCGCAGGACCGTCAGCGGCGTGCGCAGCTCATGGGAGGCGTCGGCGACGAACTCGCGCTGTGCCGCGAACGCCGTCGCAAGCCGGTCGAGCATACGGTTTAGCGCGTCGGCGAGCAGCTCGAGCTCGTGGCTGGTCCCAGTGGGCAGATGGATTCTGGGACTGAGCTCGCCCGCGTCGATGCTGGCGGCGACCTCCGCCGAGCTGCGGATCGGCGCGGTGACGCGGGTGGCGGTCAGGTAGGCGGCCAGGAGCGCCAGGGCGATGCCGATCAGCCCGGCGAGCTCAAACGAGTGCCGCACGACCTCCTGCGCGTGGGAAACCGATGCCAGCACCTCGCCGGCACCGGCGTAGGCGGTGAGGCCGGCGACCCTGACGGGGATCTCGAAGAGCCGCAGCTCGCCGGTGTCAGCGCCGAAGGTCGTGCTGTATCCGGGGTGTGGCTGCAGCAGACGGCGGTTCTGGGCGTTCTCCGTGCTCTGGGCCGAGCCGGACTCGTCCCTGTCGGCGTCGACGCTGCTGAACAGCTCCGGGTGGTTGCTCGCGGCGCCGACGCCGGGGATCAGCGCGAACAGCAGCACCGCGGAGTCGCGGTAGGGCTGGGAGCTGGCGAAGTGCCTTGCGCTGCTCAGCGCGGCCTGTGGCGAGCTGCCGCCGCGCTCGAAGATCTCGTCGCGCATCTGGATCGCGCTCGCGCGTACCGAGCGGTCGATCTGCGCCTGCAGCTGGGCGCCGGTGGAGCGGTAGACGAAGGCGAAGGTGGCCCCCAGCACGATCACCACGACCGCGGCCACGGCGAGCATCAGCCGCGCGCGCAGACTCCCCGGTAGGGCCGGTCGCTTCAGGCCGCGTCCTCGTCGAAGCGGTAGCCGACCGAGCGCACGGTCGTGATCGGGGCCGGGCGGGAGAGGGTCCGGAGCTTGCGCCGCAGGTAGCCGATGTAAACCTCAAGCACGTTGGTCCCGGGATCGTGCGTGTAACCCCACACGGCGCGCAGTATCTCCTCGCGTGAGAGCACGTGTGGACGGTTTTGGGCGAGGTAGACCAGCAGCTCAAACTCGGTATTGGAGAGGCGTACCGGGGTGCCGTCGACCAGCACCTGGCGCGAGACCAGGTCGATGCGCAGGGTCTCGGTGCGGATCGTCGGCGCCCCCCGCGAGGCGGTGCGCAGCTGGGCGCGGATACGGGCCGCCAGCTCGGCGACCGCGAATGGCTTGACGAGGTAGTCCACGGCGCCGGCGTCGAGCCCGGCGATCCGGTCCTCGACCTCGCCGCGGGCGGTGAGCACGATCACGGGCAGCTCCGGCCGCTGCGCGCTCAGACGGCGCAGAACCTCGGGTCCGCTCAGCTTCGGAAGCATCAGATCGAGGACCACCAGCTCGACGGCCGGGTCCAGCGCGTGCGCGAGCCCGGCCTCGCCGTCGGCCGCCGATGTCACATCGAGCCCGTGTCGCCGGAGGCCTCGCTCGACGAAGTCGACGATCCCGGGCTCGTCCTCAACCACAAGGATCATGGCGCGATCATAGGCGCAGCGTGCCCGTCCGTAATCCTGGCACCAATTTAGACATTTCTCATAGGCGGGTCAGGGCGTCTTTATGGGTCTTTCCGAGACTCGAGCGATGGCCACCACCAAGCCCTACGCTCCGCCGCGTGCTCGGATCGTGCACAGCACGCGAGGCCGGCGACTGTTCGGTGGCGGCACCTCCGGCAACGAGCAGCTGACCGCGGCAACGGCCGTGATCCTGCTCGTGCTCTTCGGGATCCTGGGGATCACCATCGTCGCGCTCACCCGGCTCTTGTGGCTGCATCTCTTCCTCGGCGTGCTGCTCGTCGGCCCGGTCGCGCTGAAAATGGGCAGCACCGGTTACCGGTTCATGCGCTATTACACCGGCAACTCCGCCTACCACCGCAAGGGACCACCGCGCCCGGCGATGCGCCTGCTCGGACCCTTCGTCGTGCTGAGCACGCTGGCGGTGTTCTTCACCGGGTTGCTGCTGTTGATCGCCGGCCCCGGAGCGTCGATGGCGCTGCGCGACCTGCACAAGCTGAGCTTCATCGCCTGGATCATGGCGGTCGGCCTGCATGTCCTCGGGCACCTGATGGAGCTGCCCGCCTCGCTGCGCGCGGTCAGCCACCAGGAGCGCCGCCGACACAGGCTGCCGGGCAGTCAGGGGCGCGCGCTCGCGCTGATCGCGGCGCTGGCCGGTGGGCTGCTGTTGGCGCTGGCGTTCCTGCCGCTGATTGACGCCTGGTCAGCCGCGGGACTGTTCAACCCGCGCTACTTCCACCCGTAGCCGGGGTCGGTCGGCCGAGCTCGGCGATGTCGGCAGCGGGTATGCTCGCCCGTATGGACGACTGGTTTGATGAGCTCGCCGGGCTGCTGCGGATTCCCTCCGTCAGCGCCGACCCCGGGCACGCGCAGGATGTGGCTCGCGCCGGCGAGTGGGTGCGTGACTTCATTCTCGAAGCCGGTGGCAGCGCCGAGCTGGTCGACTGGCACGGCCAGCCGCTGGTGATCGGCGAGATCGCCGCCAGCACGCAGGCGCAGCAGGCACCGACGGTGCTCTGCTACGGCCACTTTGACGTTCAGCCGCCCGACCCGCTGTCGCTCTGGGAGTCCGCGCCGTTTGAGCCGGAGATCAGGGGGGAGCGGATCTACGGGCGGGGTGTCGCCGACGACAAGGGTCAGCTCTACATGATGCTCGCGGGGGCGCGCGCGCTCGCGCGCTCGGGCACGCTGCCGGTCAACGTGCGCTTCGCCTGCGACGGCGAGGAGGAGACGGGCGGGCACTCGATCGTTGAGTTCCTCGAGGCTGACGAGCGCGGCGCCGATGCGGCGGTGATCTTCGACTCCGGCATGATCGCCGAGGACCGGCCGGCCTTCAGCATCGCCACACGCGGGCTGGTCTACTTCCATCTGGAGCTCTCGAGCGGCAGGGTGGACCTGCACTCGGGTGTCTACGGCGGTGCCGCGCTGAACGCCGCACACGCCCTGATTCGCACGCTCGCCAGCGTGATCGCGGTCGACGGGCGCCTGGCGGAGCCGCTGCGCGAGGGCATCCAGCCGCCCACGCCGCAGGAGCTCGCGGACTGGGCGGCGCTGCCCGGCGGCGCCGCGGAGCTGGCCGATCAGGGCGCGCGTCCAGCTGACCCGCAGGCCACGGAGGCTTTCTATGTGCGCACCTTCGCGGAGCCGGCCCTGGACGTGAACGGCATCGCGTCGGGCTCGCCGCAGCTCGAAAAGACGGTGCTACCCGTGCACGCCAGCGCAAACGTCTCGGTGCGCCTGGCCCCAGGACAGGATCCCGACGCGATCGCTGATGCGTTCGAACGGCTGCTGGCCGCCGTCACGCCGGAGGGTGCCGAGCTCACCATCACGCGCAGGTCCTCGGCGCGGCCGGGGATCGTGCCGCCGGACGCGCGGGCCCTGAAGCTCGGCCAGGACGCCTTTGAGCGGGTGCTGGGCGTGCGACCGGCGCTGATCCGCGGCGGCGGCACCCTGCCGATCGTCGCGGCGCTCGCCGACCGCGGGATCCCGGCGATCATCACCGGGTTCTCGCTGGCGGATTCCAACATCCACGCGCCCAACGAGAACCTGCTGGCGCGCTACATCCCGCTCGGCACCGAGGCCGCGGCGGCGCTGTTTGCGGCCCTCGGCGAGCTGCGCTAGCTCGCGCGGCCAGCGGGCCGCGCGAGCCCAGGCTCGCGCTTTCCCGAAATCTGTGAAACTGCTCATGGTTCTGCTTCTCGAGCCGGGCGACCGTCCTGCTCTGCGCGGGCCGCCAATCGAGACACTGGAGAGATGAGCATCATGAAGTCAAGCCTTGAGATCGCCCAGGAAGCAACGCTGCAGCCGATCGAGGCGATCGGCGCCGCCGCTGGCCTCGAGCCAGATGAGATCGAGCCCTACGGCCGCTACAAGGCGAAGCTATCCCTGTCGGTGCTCGACCGGCTCGGCTCGCGCCCGGACGGCAAGCTCATCTGCGTCACCGGCATGACGCCCACGAAGGCCGGTGAGGGCAAGACGACCACGCTCGTCGGTCTGACGCAGGGTCTCGGGGCGATCGGCAAGCGCTCGGTGGCCTGTCTGCGCGAGGCCTCGCTCGGCCCTGTGTTCGGGATCAAGGGCGGCGCCGCCGGTGGCGGGCTCAGCCAGGTGGTCCCGATGGAGGACCTCAACCTGCACTTCACCGGCGACATCCACGCGATCGGCGCCGCCAACAACCTGCTGGCGGCGATGATCGACGCGTCGATCCTGCACGGCAACCCGCACCGGATCGACGCGCTGCGGGTCGGCTGGCGTAGGGCGGTTGACATCAACGACCGCGCGTTGCGCGATATCACGATCGGGCTCGGCGGCCGCGCCAACGGCTACCCACGCGAGACTGGCTTTGACATCACCGCAGCCTCCGAGGTGATGGCGATCATGGCTGTCGCCCGCGACCTCAGGGACCTGCGCCGACGGCTGGGGGCGATCACGGCTGCCTACTCATACGACGGGGGCAAGCCGATCACGGCCGAGGACCTGCGTACCGCCGGGGCGATGGCGGTGCTGCTCAAGGATGCGCTCAAGCCCAACCTGGTGCAGACCCTGGAGGGCCAGCCGGTGCTGATGCACTGCGGCCCGTTCGCCAACATCGCCCACGGCAACAACTCGCTGATCGCCGACCTGATCGGCATGAAGCTCGGCGACTACGTCGTCACCGAGTCCGGATTTGGCGCCGACATGGGGATGGAGAAGTTCTTTGACATCGTCTGTCGCTTCGGCAAGCTGACGCCTGCGGCCACCGTGCTGGTGAGCACCGTGCGCGCGGTCAAGCATCACGGTGGGCTGGACGATGACACGCACACAGATCGCTCAAACGCGATGCACGCGATCGAGGCCGGCTTCGCCAACGTCCGCCGTCACCTGCGCACGATCGCGACCTTCGGCGTGCCGGCCGTGGTGGCCGTCAACCGCATGCCGGGCGACACCAACGAGGAGGTCGAGCTGTGCAGGCGGCTGGCGCTCGAGGCCGGCGCCTTCGCGGCTGAGGTCAACGAGGGCTTCATGAAGGGTGGCGCCGGCTCAGCCGCGCTGGCGGCGGCGGTGGTGCAGGCGTGCGAGCAGCCCAACACGTTCCACCACCTCTACCAGGACGACGAGCCGATTCAGGACAAGATCGAGGCGGTGGCCACCAAGGTCTACGGCGCCCGCGAGGTGTACTACTACCCGGAGGCTGAGGCGAAGCTCGCCCAGTTCACGCGCGAGGGGCTCTCGAGGTTTCCCGTTTGCATGGCAAAGACGCATCTGTCGCTGTCGTCGGACCCGACGCTGCGGGGCGCACCCGAGAACTTCACCCTGCCGGTGCGCGACATTCGCGCCTACACGGGGGCAGGATGGCTTGTGCCGCTGTGCGGCGACATCGTGCAGATGCCCGGGCTTGGCAAGGCCCCGGCGGCGGTGAACATCGACATCGACGAGAACGGGCGCACCGTCGGCCTGTTCTAGGCCGGTGCTGCAGCGGCGGTGGGCGGCGCGATGACCGCGTTAGCCGACGAGCAGTTGAGCGAGATCCTACGGCGGATCGAGGCGCGCACGCCTGCACCGGCGAGCGGCAGCGCCGCCGCGGTCGTGTGTGCCACCGCCGCCGCGCTGGCCGGGATGGTCGCCGCCTATCAGGGTGAGGCGGCGGCCGTAGCCGGGGCGGGCGAACGTGCGGCCGCGCTCCGCCTGCGGGCGCTGGCGCTTGCGCAACTCGACATCAGCTCCTACGCGCCGGTGCTCGCGGCGCTGCGCCTGCCCGCGTCGGATGCGGCGCGCGATGCTGCCATCGCCCGGGCGCTGGCGGCTGCGGCCGAGGTTCCGCTCCAGATCGCCGAGGCTGCGGCGGAGGCGGCCGAGCTGGCGGCAGAGCTCGCGCGCGGCGCGAACAGCCACGCGGTCGCCGACGCCGCCACGGCGGCGACGCTGGCGGAGGCCGCGTGTCGTGCGGCGGTGCTGCTGGTGGAGGTGAACCTGCGCGGTGCCGGCGAGGACGAGCGGCTCAGGCGGGCCGCCGCGTTGGCGCACAGCGCTGCCACGGCACGCGCCGGCGCGCTGGCGCTCGCCTGCGGCTGAGCCTGGGGGCCGCTGCCCGGGAACCCCCGCCGTGCCTTCAGGGGTTGGCGCCTGCTCCCCTGCAAAGCTTCTGAGCCGTGCCCACGACACTGATCATCGGCCCTGCAAACGCCGCCAAGGCGGGCGCGGCGCTCGGCTCCTACGCGCTTGCGGCGCGGCGTGACGCGCTGCTGGTGCTGCCGACCAGCGCCGATGTTGCGCACTACGAGCGTGAGCTCGCGAGCCCCGGTGTGACGCTCGGCCGGGTGCTCACGTTCCCGGGGCTGATCGACGAGATCGCCGCGCGGGCCGCCTACAGGCGCGGGCGGCTTGCGGCAACGACACGCGAGCTCGTGCTGCGTCGCGTGATCGCGGCGGCACGCCTGGAGGCGCTTGAGGGGCCCGCAGGTGCGCCCGGGTTCGTGCGCGCGGCGGGCAGGATGATCGCCTCGCTGCAGCTGGCGCGTGTCGATCCGCAGCGCTTCTCGCAGGCGATGCGCAGCTGGTCGCTTCAGGCGCACGGTGCCGGAGCGCTGGCCTCCGACCTGGCGGCGATCTACAGGCGCTACCGCCGCGAGCTCGACGCCAGCGATCTGGTCGACGCCGAGCTGTACGCCTGGGAGGCGCTGGACGCGCTGCGGGCCCGCCCTCAGAACTGGGGAGCGACACCGCTTTACCTCTATGGCTTTGACGATCTCACGGCGATCGAGCTTGACGCCGTGCAGACGCTGTCTGAGCGTGTCGGCGTTGCCGTCACCGTGGCGCTCACCTACGAGCCTGGCAGACCTGCGCTGGCCGCCCGTGCAAGCGTCGTCGAGGAGCTGCGAGCGCACGCGCACACGGTCACGGAGCTCGAGGCGCGCGACGATTACTACGCCCCCGCCGCGCGCGGCGCGTTGCACCACCTCGAGCGCCACCTGTTTGAAGCAGAGGCCAGCGCGGTCGACCCGGGACCGGCGGCCGTACTGATGGAGGCGGGCAGCGAGTGGTCTGAGGCCGAGCTGGTCGCGGCCGAGGTGCTCCAGACGCTGCGCGCAGGTGTGGCACCGAGCGACATTGTCGTGGTCTGCCGCAACCTCGAGCGCTCCGGGGCACGGCTCGAGCGGGCGCTCGAACGCGTTGGCGTGCAGGTCACCAGCGCCAGACGTGTGCCGCTCGCGCACACGGCGCTCGGTCGTGCGCTGCTCGGGCTCGTGCGCTATGCGCTGGCGCCGGTCGCCGGTCGCGATGTGTCGGACCTGATCGCATACCTGCGCCGTCCCGGCGTGGTTGCTTCAACAGACGCCCTCGACGCCTTCGAGCAGCAGGTGCGGCTCGCGGGTGGCGACGCTGGTCAGGCGATGCGGGCAGGCGGAGCACAGCTGCACGCGGCGCTTGCCATGGTTGAGCGCCTGCGCCGTGAAAGGGATCGTCTGGTTGCCGTTGGCGAGCTGACGCGCTGGCTCCTGGCAGCGCCCGGCAGGGAGCGGGCGCCGCTGTTTCAGGCAGCCGAGCGTGTTGACGCCCACGCGGCCACGGTGGTCTCGGACGCGCTGACAGAGCTCGCCGATCTGCGCGGGCGGCCGGTGACGGGCACGGAGCTGATCCTGGCGCTCGAGTCGCTGCAGGTGCCCGTCCACGCGGCGGCCGGCCGCGACACGGTGCTCGTCTCCGACCCGCTCGCGATCCGTGCAAGGCGCTTCAGGCATGTCTTTCTCACCGGCCTGTGCGACGGCGAGTTTCCGAGCCTCGAGGCCAGGGGCGCCGACCCGCTGCTCAGTGACGAACGCCGCCGCGAGGTCGCGCTCGCAAGCGGCCTGGTGCTCCCGTCGGCGCCGGATCCGCTGGAGCGCGAACGCTACCTGCTCTACGCCTGTCTCTCCCGTGCCACCGACCGGATCTGCGTGAGCTACCGCAGCTCGGATGCCGACGGCAACCTCGTCGTAGCCTCCTCCTTCCTGGATGAGCTGGTTGCGGTGTTTGGGGAGCCCTGGCTGGAAGCCAGACGGCGCAGGCCGCTTGCCGACGTGGCCTGGGAGCCGGACATCGCGCCGACGCGGCGTGATTGGCTGCTTGCCCGTGAGCTGGTCGCTGCCCGCCAGCCGGCTGGGCTCGCGCCGGGCGGGCTCGCGCCGGGCGGGCTCGCGCCGGCCGTGGCGACCAAGCAGCTGTCCGCGCGCGTCATGCCACACGTACGCCACCGTCGCGTGATCTCCGCCGGTGCCCTGGAAGCGTATGCCGCGTGTCCGGTGCGCTGGCTGGTCGAACGCCAGCTCAAGCCACAGCAGCTTGACCCCGAACCGGACGCGTTGGCACGTGGCTCCTACATGCATCGGGTGCTCGAGCGCGTGTTCAGGCAGCTTGCTGACGGCTTGACGCCGGCCACGCTGCCGCGGGCGGAGGGTCTGCTGGTGGAGGCGATGGGCGGCCACGACAGCGCCGCGGAGCGCGCGAAGCTCGCGGTGGACCAGCCGGCCGAGGTGCGCGCTGCGATCCTGCGCGGGATCGAGGCGGAGCTCCTGCGCTACCTGCGTGCGGAGGCTGGCGATGGCCGCTCCAGTAGGCCGGTGGCGGTCGAGCTGCGCTTCGGCCTGGGCCAGGACGGCGACGGCGCGCCGGGACCGGTGGAGCTGCGCGATGGCGAGGATGCGGTGCTGCTCGGCGGGATCATCGACCGGGTTGACGCCGACCCGACGCTGCCGCGCACGCTCGTGGTTCGTGATTACAAGAGCGGCGCCAAGAACGCCAGCTGGCCTGCGGCGCGCTGGCGCTCCGACAATCAGTTTCAGGTGGGGCTCTACATGATCGCCGCCGGGCGACTGCTGGGCGCCCGCGCCGTGGCCGGCTTCTACCAGCCGCTGAGCGGTGAGGATCTGCGTCCCCGTGGCGTCTATGAGGCAGGTTTCGATCCTGGCCCGCGCGTCGTCAGCCGTGATGAGCTGGCGCCCGAGGAGCTCGACCTGCTGCTGGCCGGTCTGGAGCGCGATGCTGTCGCACTGGCCGGGCAGCTGGCCCGCGGCGAGTTGACCCCATGCCCTGAGCGCTGCTCGCCGGAGGGTCTGTGCCGTCACCCGGGTATCTGCTGGGCGCGAAGCTGATGGATTTCACACCCGAGCAGACGGCGGCGATCACCCATGGCGGCGGCGAGCTGCTGCTCGACGCCGGTGCCGGCAGTGGCAAGACTGCGGTACTCGTCGAGCGCTTTGTTCGAGCCGTGGTCGAGGACGGCGTGAGCGTCAGCCAGATCCTCGCGATCACGTTCACGGACAAGGCGGCCGCGGAGCTCCGCGAGCGCGTCCGCAAAGCGCTCCGAAAGGCAGGCGAACGACAGGCGGCAAGCGCGGTTGACGGCGCCTGGATCTCGACGATCGACGCCTGCTGCGCGCGCCTGCTGCGGCTGCACCCGCTGGATGCGGGTCTGGACCCCGAGTTCTCTGTGCTTGACGAGCGCGGTGCCGCACCGCTGCGCCAGGCTGCCTTCCGGCGTGCGCTGGCGAGCTGCGCCCGGACCGAGGCCGGGGCGCACCTGATCTCCGCCTACGGCGCGACGGCGCTCTCAGGCGCGGTGTTGACGACCTACGCCGAGCTGCGAACCAGGGGGGCGTTGGCACCGACCCTCCCGCCGCTCCCGCCGCCCCCCGACCCGCTGGACATCCGCAGCTCGATCCTGCGGGTGCAGGCGTTGGCTGCGGCGGCGCTGGCTGAGCTGGGGGCGCTCAGCTCGCCGGGACGAAGGGTGCTGGACGCGCTCGCACTGCTCGAGCGCGTAACCGAGTGGATCCCGTCCGGAGCGCTGTGGCCCGGGGAGCTCGAGCGCCTGCGTCTGGGGGTCGGAGCCACAGCGCTGCGCACCGAGGCCTGCGAGCGCTACAGGCTGGCGCTCGCCGAGCTCGAGGAGCTCGCCGGCGCGGCGGCGGTCGCCACGGTGCACGACGGCCTGAGCGCGCTGCTTGCGGCCTACGGGGAGCAGTACGCGCAGCTCAAGCGCGAACGTGCGGCGCTCGACTTCGCCGACCTCGAGCTGCGGGCGCGGGACCTGCTGGCGAGCCGTGAGATCGGCTCGCGTTACCGGGAGCGCTTCGTCCGGGTGATGGTCGATGAGCTGCAGGACACAAACCGGCTCCAGCTCGAACTGGTCGACCTGCTCGCCGGTCAAAGCCTCGTGATGGTCGGCGACGCCCAGCAGTCGATCTACGGCTTCCGGCATGCGCAGGTGGAGCTCTTTGAGCAGCGCGGCCGGCGACTGGACCACCTCGGCGCACGCCTGTCACTGCAAACCAACTTCCGCTCCCGTCCGGAGATACTGACGGCTCTGAACGCGGCCTTTGCGACCGCGTTGGGCGAGTCCTTCAGGCCGCTTCGGGCTGGCCGTCAGGTGCAGCCGCTAACCGTTCCGCTGGTCGAGCTGATCCTGGCCGACCGTGATGGCACGCCGAAGGGGCTCGAGGCCGGCGTCGAGCAGCTCTCCGCGCCGTGGCGGGTTGCCGAGGCGCGTGCCCTGGGGACCCGCATCGCCGAGCTGATCGCAAGCGGCGAGGCGCGCCCCGGTGAAATCGTCGTGTTGCTGCGCGCCACGACCGGAATGGGAATCTACGAGCGAGCGCTCGATGCTTGCGGTGTACCGAGCTACGTCGTCGGCGGGCGCGGCTTTTGGGCGGCGCCACAGCTGGTGGAACTGGTTTCCTACCTGCGTGCCCTCGCCAACCCACGCGACGCGGAGGCGCTTGCCACCGTGCTGTGCTCGCCGCTGTGCGGCCTGACGCTCGACGGCCTGGTGCTCACCTTCGCTGATGCCGAGCACCAGCTCGATGCCAGCGACCGGACACGGCTCGATGACTTTCGTCACTGGTTTGCTGCCGAGCGTCGGGCCGCGACCTGGCTGGGCGCCGAGGAACTGATCGACCGGGCGCTCGTCCGCAACGGCTACGAGCGCACGCTGGCACAGCTGCCCGACGCTCGCCGGCGGCTGGCGAACGTGCGCAAGCTGATGGCGCTGGCCCGCGACTGGGAGCAGGCGCACGGCAGCGACCTGCGCGGCTTTGTGGACCAGCTGCGCGCTCAGGCGCAGGCGCCCGAGGGCACGGTCGAGAGCGAGGCGCCGGTCGAGAGCGAGGCCATGGACGCCGTGCGGATGATGACGATCCATCGCTCCAAGGGACTTGAGTTTCCGGTCGTGTGCGTGGCTGACCTCGGCCGACAGGTGCAGAGCCGGTCTGCGCCGATCCTGATCCTCGGTCGGGACGGTTCAAGCCTTGGCTTGCGTCTCAAGCATCCCGGGCAGGGGCGTGCGGTCTGCGCGCTCGACTACGACACGCTCAGGGCGCAGGCGCGCGAGCGCGAACTGGAGGAGGAGCGGCGGCTGTTCTACGTCGCGATGACCCGTGCGCGCGAGCGCCTGATCATCTCGGGCGCGGCTCGCTTCGACAACTGGGAGCAGGCAAACAGCCAGGCGCCGATCGGTTGGGTGGCTCAGGCGTTTGTCCCGGACATCGCCGGGCGCGTGGCCGCTGCCGCGGACGCGGACACGCGCGCCAGCGGGCCGCTTGAGTTTCGCAGCGAGCATGGGGTGCTGGTGCGGTTGGTCGGCTCGGCGCCGTCCGTGCCCGCCGCGCCGCTGACCGCGACGTGCGCGGCTCGGCGCGGCACGGGAGCCGGCGCGGGTGCGCTTGATGCCCCGTCGCCTGCGGCTGCCCCAGGCTCACCCGCGGGTGCCGAACCCGTCCCCCAGGCTGGCGCCATGAAGCTCTCCTACAGCTCGCTTGCGCTGCATGAGCGCTGCGGCTACCGCTTCTACCTGCAGCGTGTGCTCGGCCTCGCGGACACACCGGGAGCGGTCCTCGGCTGCGGCCCTGAAGGCGGTGAGCGCGACGGTTCGAGCGCTCACCTGGCGCTGCGGCGCAGTGGCGTCGAGCGTGGCGTCCTGATCCACCGGCTGCTGGCCGAGATCGACTTTCGCAGCCCGTCTTTGAGCGGCGCAATGCCGGCGGATGTGCGGGCTCTGCTGGCGGCGTTGATCGGCAGTGAAACCTTTGTGCGGCTCGCGGGCGTGCGTGAGCGCCGCAACGAGCAGCGCTTCGCCTTCACGGTCGGCGAGACGCTGATCACGGGCGTGTTTGACCTCGTCGCACGCGAGCGGACCGGTGCGCTGCTGGTTGTCGACTACAAGAGCGACAGGCTTGCCGGTCTTGCGCCTCACGAGCTGGTCGCTCGCCGCTACGAGATCCAGCGGTCGCTTTACGCGCTGGCTGCGCTCGAGCTCGGGGCGGAGAGCGTCGAGGTCATGCACCTCTTCCTGGAAGCGCCTGACCAGCCGGCGTGCAGACGCTACAGCGCCGCAGACGCGGACGTGCTGCGCGCGACGCTGGCACGGCGCCTTGCCACGGTCCTCGGCCCCGCGGCCAACTACGGTGTGACTGACAGGCCCGGTCGGGAGGTCTGCGAAGGGTGCCCGGCACAGGGCGGGCTGTGCTCGCACCCGCTCGAGGTCACGACCGCCTGATCCCCGCCGGCCTCAGGGCTCGCGAGGGGCGGGGGCCGGCGCGGCCGGGGCCTGTGCCTGTTGGCCCACAGTCGGCCCGCCGAGCCGGCGGGCGCCCGTCGGCTGCTCGCTGCCGAGCAGTGATCGTGGCCAGCGTCGGCCCGCAATCACGGTGTTGAGCTCCGCGCAGTAGAGCGTGATCCTGCAACCGAGCTGCAGCCAGGCGAGGATCCCGAGTACCACCGCGAAGGTGCCGTAGGCCGTGTCGGAATGCGCGATGTGGCCAACATAGATGCCGCCGAGCGCCTGCAGCAGTGTCCACAGGATCGCCGCGGCAACCGCCCCCGGGAGCAGCTCACGCCACGGCGCCCGCCATGCGCAGAGCAAACGGAACGACGCCAGGAACAGGCCGAGGTTGACGAGCACCGAGACCACGAGCCCGAGAATCACGAGGGGGGCACCACCAAGGCCGCCGCCGACGAGCCCGGAGGCGCCCGAGGCCGCGAAGAACAGCAGCGCCAGGCCCGCCAGCAGACCCAGGCCACGGACCTTCTTATTGATGAAGCCGGTGCGCCCCGCACGCGGGATCTCCCAGATCTGCTCCAGGGCGTTGGACATGGCGCCGGTGACAGCCGAGCCGGACCACAGTGACAGCACAACGCCGGCCACGAGCGCCAGTGCATCACCGCGCAGGTGTCGCTGGCGCAGCGTGCTGCCGATCACCGGGAAACTGCCGAGCACCGACCTGCTGACCGACCGCATCAGCGACGGGTCTCCGGCCAACACGTAACCGAGGACCGTGACGAACACGAGCAGCAGCGGAAAGATCGAGAAGAACGCGTAGAAGGCGACCACCACCGCCAGGTTGGACGCCTGATCGTCGCTGGCCTTCTTGACGGTCGCGACCAGCAGCGCGAGCGGCCGGTGCCGCTGCTGCCAGTTATCCAGGCGCTGGATCGGTGTGGCCGCCGTCATACAACGTGAGTGATACCCGCTTTCCGGGCTGCCGGTGTGGATCCTGCGGGTGGGCTGGCGCGTGCCAGCTCAATCACCGTCGCCCGGCTCAAGCACACCTTCGATCTCGAGCAGCCTGCGCTTGATCTGCAGCCCGCCCGTGTAGCCGCCCAGGCCCCCGCCCGAATGCAGAACACGGTGGCAGGGCACCACGATCGGCAGCGGGTTTGAGCCGAGTGCCGTGCCTGCGGCACGATAGGCACGATCGTTGCCCGAGCGGCAGGCGATCTCGCGGTAGCTCACCGTCTCCCCAAACGGTATGCGCGCGGTCTGTTCGAGCACCCGGCGCGTGAATCCGGATTTGACCAGGGCGAGGTCGAGCGGGATCGCGAACTCGCGCCGCTGCCCGGCGAAGAATTCGTCGAGCTCTCGACGTGGCGCCTCGAGCCTGCTTGGCGCCCTCAGCACGCGCGGCGACAGACGCCTGGCGATCAGTTCGAGTGCCTCTTCGACGTCGCTCTCGGTGCGCACGTATTGCACGCAGACCAGGCCCGTGGCTGTTGCCGCCAGCAGCAACCTGCCCAGCGGCGAGTCCTCCACCACATAGGCAACGTCGATCAGGCCGGAGCGCGCAAACGCCTCCGTCAGATCAGGTGGACCACTCAACGCCGTGCTCCTCTCGCAGCCGCTTGAGTCCCTCGTGCACATTGCGTCTGGCCGCCGCCTCGCTGATCGCCATGGTCGCGGCGACCGTGGGGTAATCGGCGTCCAGCAGATGGCGCAGGACAACCGCGGCCCGCTGCTTGGGCGCAAGCCCACAGATCGCGGCCCAGAGATCCTCTGACAGCCGGCCCTCTGGGCGCTGGCGTTCTGCCGGCGGCGCCGTCGCGGCGGCCCCGAGCGCCGCCAGCAGACGCGGTGCGCGCTGGCGGCGACGCTGCAGGTCAAGGGCCTTGTGCGCGGCGATGGTGAACAGCCAGCCACGCAGGTTGTCGGTGTGCGCCAGTTTCGGGTAAGCGCGCAGCGCGGCCAGCCAGGTTTCCTGATAACAGTCCTCGGCGTCTGCCCGTCCCACGCTGGCCACCAGGAAGCGGTACACGTCGTGGCCGTGGTCGTCGAGCAGCCGTTGAAAGGGGAGGGGAGCCATCCATGCAATAGAACGCGTGAGCAAACACATTGTGAGGTCCAGCCGTGCTGAGCCTGGCGCCGTGCGGCCGTGCTGAGCCTGCCGCAGCCCTGCCCCAGCCCTGCCGCAGGCCTGCCGTGGGCCTGCCGTGGGCCGCTTGCCGCGCACGGCGTCCCGCGCGCACCTCCGCGCGCACCCGCGCGCGTGCCCCCCACTTACGCGCCGGAGGGTGCCAGCAAACCCGGTAGCCTATATAAACCTAGGCTCAGGCTCACACGCCTCCCGCCACGCTCGCCCAGCCGAGCGGACCCCTGAAAGCCGATGAACCACGCACCAGAACCGATGGCCGCTACCCGCGGCCTGTACGAGTCCTCAGCTGAGCACGACGCCTGCGGTGTGGCGCTCGTGGCCAAGCTCTGGGGCGAGGCGACGCATGCCGTCATCGAGAAGGGCATCGAGGCGCTGGGCAACCTGGAGCATCGCGGCGCTGCCGGCGCGGACCCCAACACCGGTGACGGCGCCGGCATCCTGCTGCAGGTGCCCGACGCATTCTTCCGCGGCGTGGCGGCCGGCATCGAGCTGCCGCCGCTCGGACGCTACGGCGTCGGCGTCGTCTTTCTGCCCAACGATCCGGAGCGTCGAGTCGAGCTCGAGCAGATGATCGAGGCGCGCGTTCGCGACGAGGGGCAGCGCGTGATCTGGTGGCGCGACGTACCCACCGACGATCGCTATGCGGGAGAGACCGCCCGCGCCTCCCAGCCCTACATTCGCCAGCTGCTGATCGCGGCGGCCGAGGACCTGCCTGACCAGGATGCGTTCGAGCGCAAGCTCTACGTGATCCGGCGCCTGATCGAGCTCGAGGCGGGCGCTGAGCTGTCCTTTGCCAGCTTCTCCTCCCGCACGCTCGTCTACAAGGGCATGCTGACCGCACCACAGCTGCCGCGCTTCTTCACCGACCTGCGCGACCCTCGTCTGGCGAGCCGTCTGGCGCTCGTGCATTCCCGCTTCAGCACCAACACCTTCCCGAGCTGGACGCTGGCCCACCCCTTCCGGATGATCGCTCACAACGGGGAGATCAACACTCTGCGCGGCAACGCCAACTGGATGCGGGCGCGCGAATCGCAGCTTGCCTGCGAGCTGTTCGGCGACGATCTGCGCCGGATCCTGCCCGTGATCCAGCCGCAGGCCTCCGACTCGGCCGCCTTTGACAACGTGCTCGAGCTGCTCGTTCTGAGCGGCCGCTCGATCCCGCACGCGATGATGATGATGATCCCCGAGGCCTACCGCACCCGCCGCGACCTGGATCCGGATGTCCGGGGCTTCTATGACTTTCACT
>JAJZID010000317.1 GCA_021810705.1 Actinomycetes bacterium | reverse complement strand
CGGCGGCTGGCCGGGGATTGTCGGCAAAAGCTCTGACGCACTGGCCGTCAGCTGCGGCACCGACTCGAGCAGCGCCTTCGCGTAGGGGTGGCGTGTGTCCTGGAACAGCTCGGCGGTGGTGCTCGACTCGACCGCCTTGGCCGCGTACATGACCATCACGCGATCCGTGCGCCCGGCGATCACACCCATATCGTGAGTGATCAACAGCACCGCCATGGACAGCTCCTCCCGCAGGCGGTCGAGCAGATCGAGGATCTGTGCCTGAATCGTGACGTCGAGCGCGGTGGTGGGCTCGTCGGCGATCAGCAGCTTTGGCTGAGCGGTCAGCGCCATGGCGATCATCACGCGCTGGCGCAGACCGCCGGAGAGCTGATGCGGGTAGTCGTCCATGCGCTCACGCGGGTTGGGCACACCAACCAGGTCGAGCATCTCCAGGGCGCGCTTGGCTGCAGCCTTCCTGTGCGTCCCGAAGTGGATGCGCAGCGGCTCGGCCACCTGCACGCCGATCGTGCTCGTCGGGTTCAGCGACGTCATCGGATCCTGAAAAATCATGGCGACGTCGTTGCCGCGCACCTTGCGCATCTCCGCCTCCGACAGGGTGGTCAGGTCGCGATCGCCGAGCAGGACCCTGCCGCCGGTGATGTGTCCGATGCGGGGCAGCAGCCGCATGATCGACAGGCCCGTGGTGCTCTTGCCGCAGCCCGACTCGCCGACCAGCCCCAGGCACTCGCCCTCGTGGACGGTCAGCGACACGTCGTCCACGGCGACCACCGTGGAGGAGCGCAGGCGAAACTCGGTGCGCAGGTTCTGCACCTGCAACACGGGACGCTTGGTTGTGTCTGTGATGGCGTCCTGGCTCATCGCTTCTGCAGCCGAACCTCGACCACGTCTGAGAGCCCGTCGCCGATCACGTTGACCGCGATCACGATCGCGACGATCAGCACACCGGCTGGCCACAGCTGCCACCAGTAGCCGTCGAAGAGGTTGTTGATGCCGGCGGAGATCAGCTCACCCCAGTTGGTCGCAGGCGGCGCCGGCCCGAGCCCGAGGTAGGCGACAGCCGCGAACGCGAGGATCGCGTCGGCGACCTTGAGCGTGCCGTTGACAACGACGACGCCCAGCAGGTTCGGGGTGATGTGGCGGCCGATCACGTGCCGCATGCGCGAGCCGAAGCCCGTGGAGGCGCTGACGAAGTCGCGTGTGCGCAGTGAGAGCGTCTCGCCGCGCACCAGCCGCGCGGTGGACAGCCAGCTGACCGCAGACAGCACGAGGATCAGCACCAGCAGGTTCACCTGAACCAGCGCCGCGAGCAGCACCACGAAGAACAGGTAGGGGATCGAAAGCAGGGCGTCGACGATGCGCATCATCACGGCGTCCACGACACCGCCGAGGTAGCCCGCCACCGAGCCGTAGACCATTCCGAACAACGTTGCCAGCACGCCGACGCCCAGGCCGACCTCGATCGTCGACTGGCCGCCGATCATCAGCCGGCCGAGCTCGTCGCGACCCTCGGGCGTGGTGCCCAGCAGGTGCGAGCCTGACGGCGCCAGGTTCTCGTTGATCAGGTTGGTGGCGGTCTGGTTGGTGTGGTAGAGCAGCGGACCCACGAAGCTGAACAGGATCAGCAGGACCAGTACGACCGCGCCCGCGAGCGCCAGGCGGTTCTCAACGAACGTGGCCAGTGACTGCTTCCAGATCGAGCTCGGCCGCGAGATCTCCTCGCCCGGCAGCGCCGTCGCCTGGGCGATCATCGCAGACGCACCCTGGGGTCAAGGGCCGCGTAGCCGAGGTCGGCAAGCAGGTTGCCGACGACGGTGGCCACGGTCACCACCAGGACGACCCCCAGGAGCACGGGGAAGTCACGATCCTGGGCGGCGTTCCAGAACAGGAGCCCCATGCCGGGGAAGTTGAAGAGCGCCTCGATCACCAGTGATCCTGAGAGCACGTAGGGGAGCGTCAGCCCGACAAGCGTCACCGTGGAGCTGAGCGAGTTACGCAGGACATGGCGTGCCAGCATGCGCCGGGGAGCGGCGCCCTTCGCGATCGCCGTGCGCACATGGTCGCTCAGCAGGTTGTCGATCGTGGCCGAACGCACATAGCGGCTGAAGTAGCTGACGTTGCCCAGGCAGAGCGCCATCACGGGCAGCGCCAGGACGCGGATATCGGTGCCGACGCTTGCACCGAAGTTGGTCGCCGTGGACGGCAGCAGGTTGGTCCAGATGTTGAAGACGACGATCAGGCACACGGCGAGCAGGAAGCTGGGCGCCGAGTAGAAGATCAGCATGATCGCACTGAGCGCGTTGTCGTCGGGGCGGTTGCGCCGGTAGCCCTGCCAGATGCCCAGCGGCACGGCGATCGCGATCGCGAAGAGCAGCGAGACGCCGACCAGCAGCAGATCGCGCGGCAGGTACTCACCGAGCAGTGAGGCGACCGACTGGTTGAGCTTGTAAGAGAACCCCAGGTTGCCCTGCAGTGCATGCCAGGCCCAGATTCCGTACTGCACGATCAGTGGCTTGTTCAGCCCCTCCTGCACGGTCAGGTCGTGCACCGCCAGCGGCGTTGCACGAGGTCCGAGCTGCGCGCGGACGAGGCCACCGGGCAGCAGGTGCAGGATGCCGAAGACGACGACCGAGACGATGAACATGACGACCACGGCCTGGCCCAGGCGGCGGATGATGTAACCGGTCATCTGCCGCCCAGGCTACTGGTCGCGGTGGCCTGCGCCCGCCGTGCAACCACCAGCGTTGTGCTCACGTCCAGAGAGCCTCGGTTTGTCGCTGGTGGTGCTCGGCGCTCACGGCTTGGTCAGATACCAGCGCGAGACCTGGTAGTTGGCGTAGGGGCTGAGCGGGTACCAGCCGCCGAGGTTGTCCTTGGCCAGGACGATCTCGTAGTCCGGCAGCGGCCAGAACAGCGACGCGACGTTCTTTGACAGGTAGGTCTCCGCCGCATACAGCGCGCTCAGCTTGGATGAGGTGT
>JAJZID010000014.1 GCA_021810705.1 Actinomycetes bacterium | reverse complement strand
GGCACTGCTCTTCATCCGCGCGCTGGCGGGCCTCTCAAAGCACGAGACGGCCGTCGCCGGCAACTACTTCGGGATCGCCGGCATGTCCGTGGCGCTGGCGGCGACCGTGCTCTTGGCCGCCCACGTCGGGATCAGCGCGCTCGGGGTGGTGCTGCTGATCGCCGCCGTGCTGGCTGGCGCCACGCTCGGCCTGTGGCGCGCGCGCGTGGTCGAGATGACGCAGATGCCGGAGCTGATCGCGCTCTTTCACAGCTTCGTCGGGCTCGCGGCGGTGCTGGTCGGCTGGGACGGCTACCTGAGCGTTGAGCGCCATCCGTTCGGTCCGGCGGCAAACGTGCTGCGCGTCCAGGGGACCTACGGGATCCATCACGCGGAGGTGTTCATCGGCGTGTTCATCGGGGCGGTGACGTTCACCGGATCTGTCATTGCGTTCCTGAAGCTGTCGGCCAAGATCAAATCGGCGCCGCTGATGCTGCCGGCGCGCAACCAGATGAACATCGGCGCGCTGGTGGTGTTCGTCGGGCTGACCGTCTGGTTCATCGTGCACCCGGCGCTGTTGCCGCTGGTGATCGTGACGCTGATCGCGCTGGTTCTCGGCCTGCACCTGGTGGCGAGCATCGGCGGTGGTGACATGCCGGTGGTCATATCGATGCTGAACAGCTACTCCGGTTGGGCGGCCGCGGCTTCGGGCTTTTTGCTCAACAACGACCTGTTGATCGTCACCGGCGCGCTGGTCGGCTCCTCCGGTGCCTACCTCTCCTACATCATGTGCGTGGGGATGAACCGCTCGTTCATCTCGGTCATCGCCGGCGGCTTCGGGATCGAGGCGCCGAGCAGCGCCGCGCAGGACCTCGGCGAGCACCGTGAGATCACGGTCGCTGAGACCGCGGAGCTGCTTGCAAATGCGCGTTCGGTGATCATCACGCCCGGCTACGGGATGGCGGTCGCCCAGGCGCAGCACGGGGTCGCGGAGCTGACGCGCAAGCTGCGCGAGCGCGGGGTCAACGTGCGCTTCGGCATCCACCCGGTCGCCGGGCGCCTGCCCGGTCACATGAACGTGCTGCTGGCCGAGGCGAAGGTGCCCTACGACATCGTGCTCGAGATGGACGAGATCAACGACGACTTCGCAGACACCGACGTGGTGCTCGTGATCGGCGCCAACGACACCGTCAACCCGGCGGCGATGGACGATCCAACAAGCCCGATCGCGGGCATGCCGGTGCTGCGCGTGTGGGAGGCCAAGCAGGTGATCATCTTCAAGCGCTCGATGGCCTCAGGCTACGCCGGGGTGCCCAACCCGCTCTTCTACCGCGAGAACGCGGCGATGCTCTTCGGCGACGCGAAGGCGCGCGTCGAGGATCTGCTCAGAGCGATCTGAGCGCGTGTGCTTCACTGAAGGCGCACAAACGAATCGCCGGCCGCTGCCTGCAACGCGGCCGGAGCCAACCGATCCCTCCGAAGGAGAATCACATGTCTGTACTTGACCGCTCGGTGCTCGAGCAGAGCACGCTCGCCGACCTGCACCTGATCGCAGCCGAGCTTTCGATCGAGCACTACCGCCGCCTGCGCAAGGGCGAGCTGATCGAGACGATCATCACCCGCCAGGGCGGTGAGCCGTCCCCGGCCGAGAAGCCGGCTGTGGCCGAGCGGCCGGCCGCGCGGGCGCGACAGCGCCGCGCCGCCGCAGCGCAGGAGGCCGAGACCGCTGAGGCCACCCCGCGGGAGCAGGCGCCGCACGGCGCCGGCGAGCCCGACGGCGAGGCGGGCGGCTCATCTCGCCGCCGCCGCGGCCGCCGCGGTGGCCGCGGGCGCAGCGGTGAGCGTGGCGAGGCTGAGGGCGAGGCGCGTTCGGCAGAGCGCCGTGACGGTGACGACGGCGAGCGGAGCCGTGACGCTGTGCCGGAGGCGAGTGCCGAGGCCGAGATCGTCGAGGGGACCGTCGAGCTGCTGCCAAACGGCTCGGGCTTTGTCCGCGTCTCAGGCCCCGAGCCCTCAGACGCCGACGTCTACATCTCGGCCGCGCAGGTCAAGCGCTGCGAGCTTGTCAACGGTGACCAGGTCAGCGGCCCCCGCCGCGCGCCGCACCGCTCCGAGCGCTTCGCCTCGCTGGTGCGCATCGACACGGTCAACGGCCGCCCGGCCGCCGAGGTCGCCGACAAGGGGCGCTTTGACGACCTGCCGGCCGTGTTCCCGAGCGAGCGCTTCGAGCTTGACCAGAGCGACCCGACACTCAAGGCCGTGGGCGCGATCGCCCCGTTCGGACGCGGCTCGCGGGTGGTGATCAGCGGCGGCACCTGGGCCGGAAAGTCGCACCTGCTGCGCACACTCGCGCACCAGCTGAGCGCCACCGAAGGGGTGAGCGTGCTGGTCGCGCTGGCGGGAGTGCGCCCGGAGGAGCTCGGCGAATGGGCGAGCGGGCCACTTGCCCCGGCAGCCGCAGTCAGCTTCGCGGCCTCAGCCGAGGCGCAGGACAACGCCGTTGACATGGTGATCGACCAGGCCCGGCGCCTGGCCGCCCGTGGCGCCCACGCGGTGGTCCTGATCGACACGCTCGACGGGCTGCACCAGCCAAGCGCCCGCCGCGCGCTGGCCGCCGCCCGCCGCCTGCGTGACGGCGGCTCGCTGACGGTGATCGCCACGAGCTCCCGGCCGCTCGGCGGTGAGACGACCGTGATCGCGCTCGACGCGGCCGCGGCGATGGCCTTGCGTTACCCCGCGCTCGACGTCGCCGCCAGCGGCACGCTGCGACCGGAGCTTTTGCTGAGCCCGGCCGCCGTCAAGGCGATGCTCAAGGAGCGCGCCAGGGCCATCAGGTGATCAGTAGGTGGTGCTGCGGCTGCGATGCCGGGGCGCCGCCTTGTAATCGGTCGCCTGCCCCCGGTTCCAGAGGAGCTGATCGATCTGCGCCGCCGTCGCCCCGCTGGGCGCGGCGGCGACAATCAGCTCCACGGCATGCACCGCACATGCCCTGATCTCGACCTCCTCGGGTGAGCCGTGCTCGATCAGCTCGCCGCGCTCGATCCGCGCCACCAGCTCCGGATCGAACCACAGCACGCCGTCCAGGCGCAGCACGTGGGGCACGAGGTTATCGGCGAACATGGTCAGGCGGTGAAGGTCTGAAAAGTCAGCGACGCCCGCACGGTTAAGGTCGGCGACGGCGATCTGGGCGCGCTTGAGGAACGGGACGCGCCGCCCGTCATAGAGCGAGACGTCGGCGTAGCAGCGCCAGCCCGCGAGCGTCTCAACCAGCGCGACTGCCGAGCCACCGGCGCCGTCCACCACGGCCGCAAACGAGCTGCCGTAGAGCCGCCGGACGTTGGTGCCCAGGTCGTGCAGCGAGCCGACCATCAGCGCGATCAGCTCGTGCTCGGGGTCCTGGTCAAGCCAGCCGGCGAGCTCTGTGGCGGTCAGCTCGCAGAGCTCGGCGGCGCTCCAGCGCCCCGCCTGCTCAAAGCGCCGCCGCACCCCGGCTGCGATCGTGCGGTAGCCGGTCGGCTGCTGGCGCTTGCGCAGGGTCGGAAACCAGCCGGAGCCGAAGTTGATCGCATCGAGCGTCAGCCAGAAGGCGGCCTCGGTCTCGCGCTGGGCCGGTGTCGGCGGCGTAGGCGCCGCGGCGGGGGGCGGCTCGCCGGTCAGCGTCTGGGTGTAGGCCGTGATCTGCTCGGGGACGATCCGGACCATCGCCGACCGTTCTGCGACCCAGGCGCAGGCGGCGCGCAGCTCGTCCACAAGCGCGGTCTCGGGATCACGGGGGAGGCTGATCTCTGGGCTGTTCATGGACCCGGTGGTCGCTGCGTTTCGGCTTGCCGATTGACCGCCCGCCGTGCCGTCTGCCACGTGCGCACCGCAGCAGGCGTGCGGCGCGCCACCCAGAGCGGCCTGTAGAGGTAGGCGAGCGCAAGGCCGAGCCGCCCCCGGCGCGCGAGCGCCGACCACTTGCGCATGAACGTGACCGGCGGAAAGAGCTTGTGGCGCACGAGCGCCAGCCGCGCTCGCAGACCCCGTGTCTGGTGCAGGCGAGCGACGGTGAGCGCCTGCCTGGCGCTTGCGGCCCGAAGCTCCACCTCAAGCGACGGGGCGGGATTGAGGCCCAGGCGTGCCACCATTTCCACCCCGGAGGGCAGCATCATCAGCCCGCGCGTGAACGCGGCAGCCGCATCGAGCCGGTCTGCGAGCTCTGCCGCCTCTCGCCAGGTCTCCTCGCCAACACGCTCAAGCGCCCGCGCGAGCACGTCCAGATCGCGCGAGGCGCCACCGTGCTGGGCGGCGTGCAGTGCGGCGTGCATCAGCCGCCCCGGCTTCGTGAGCGTCCGCGCGGCCGCACCGCCGACCACGATCGGGTCTGTCACCGATGAGAGCGTCGACCACAGCAGCGCATCGTCGGCGCCGACGCCAGGGAGGTTGCGGTGCAGGTCGACCATGCTCCCGTCGACGCTGAAGGTGGTCAGCGCGTGCTCACGCCACCAGGACGGCATCGAAAGCTCGTCCAGCTCCGGGTGGTGCCCGGCTTTGATCAGCGCCTGGACCGCGGCAGCGAACGTCTCTGGCGCCACCAGCAGGTCGCAGTCCACGTACGCGCGTGCATCCTCCGGCTCATACAGCCAGCGCGTGATGCTGGGGCCCTTGAGGATCACGCTGGGTATGCCGGAGTCCTCGAGTGCGCTCACCGCCGCGGCGGCGGCGTGATCGACGCGCAGCCGCATCGCCGCAGCTGAGATCGCCGCTACGCGGCGTGGGTCGTCTGCATCCACGGAGTGGGGATCGGCGCTTCCAGGTGAAGGGTCAAGCGCAGCAGGTTTTCGATCGCGTCGTGTCCGAGCGCAGGACCGCTGAGGATGCGTCCGCTGGGCGAGAGCGCGAATCCTGCTGGGGTGGCGGCGATGCCGTAGGAGTTAACGGCAGCGCCGTCTGGGTCGGCAAGCACCGTCGCCAATCCGTACTGCTCGGCGATCTGCTGCGCGGCGTCTGTGTCCGCGCGCATGATCACGGCAATGCGAAGCCGCTCGGCGAGTGTTCTCTCCCAGCGGGCAAGGTGCGGCAACAGCTCTAAGCATGAGCCGCAGGTGGTGCTCGCGAAGATGAGGACCAGCGGCATCTCCGCAGGGCTCAGCGACCGGAGTCCACGCTCATCTCCCTGTGCGTCGCGCAGCGTGAACGCTGGGGCTGCCTGTCCGGCGCTGAGCACGGGGCGGGTGCCCAGCGTGAGCGGTTGACTGGCGCCTGCTCCCCGCGCCGCTGGCCGCGACATGAGCGCTACCAGCGCCGCCAGCACCAGCACGCCTGCTGTGGCCACCGCGCCGGCGCCGTGTGCGGTAACCCAGCGGTTGACCGCCGGGCCGGGACCGGTTGCCGCCACGAACAGCGCGAGCAACAGCAGGACGCCGTTGCGCACCAATGTCTCACGGCCGATTGGCGTGGGCCGCCAGGCGCCGAAGCAGCCGCAATCTGGGCGACGCCCCTGACCGAGCGCCGCCGCGATCCCGGCAATGAACACGAGCAGCAGTAACGCAGCACCGATCCCGGCCCAACGCGCCGTCGGTACGAAAACGAGTCCCGCTGCGACGATCAGCTCGGCCGGTGCAAGCACCACAGCGCCCAGCCCTGCCAGCCGATCACCGGCGCCAAACTCCCGGAAGGTCTGCCGCGCCCCGGACGGATCCGGCAGCTTGGCGATGCCGGTCAACGCGAAGACCAGGGCGAGCAGCACTCGGGCGGCCAGTGTGAACGTTCCCATCGCCCGATCTTACCCACGCTCGGGTAGCATCCGCGGGCGTTGCGCACCGTCCGTAAACGCCCAGCGCAAGCCACCATAGAGGCCTACGGGGTGAGCGTCTCGGTGAGCATGCCGGACGCGGCGATGCTTCGCCGCCTCGCCGCGAGGCTGCCGCCGGGGTGGTCGCTCGCAACGACCAGCGGGCCGCCCGCCGAGCACCCCAGGAGCTTCACCGTGTCGAGGCAGGCAAACGGCTTCCTGATCCGGGATGAGCAGGGCTTTCAGAGCACCAGCCGCGACGAAGAGCTGACGGTGTGGATGCTGGTCGCGATGCTGCGTCGCGCGGTCGTGGCGCAGCATCGCGACCTGACATGTGTCCAGGGCAGCACCGTGATGTATGAGGGGCTTGGAATCCTTTTAACTGGCCCGCCGCTCTCGGGCACGAGCACCTTGGCGCAGGCGCTCGTGACCGCTGGGGCAGAGCTCTGCTCAGATGATCTGGCGATGCTCGACGCAGACGGCCTGCTCGTCCCCCACCGGGGGTTCGGCTCCGACCGCACGATCGCCGGAGCTCGCGTCGCGGTGGGGCTGGTGGCGCTTGCTCTCTATGTGCCAGGTGCGGCGTGGTCACCGGTGCGCTTGACGCCGGGTGAGGCCGTCGTGGCGCTGCTCGGTCACGTGGCAGGGGTGCCGGAGAGCCCAGCGCAGACGCTAGCGACGCTGCGGCTGGCGCTCGCGCACGCCGAGATGCTCAAGGGCGACCGCGGCGGTGCCGGTGAGACGGCAGCCGCGCTACTGGAGGCACTGGCTGGGTCGCGTTGAAATCGTCTGTGGACGGCTGCTGCGTGCGCTCCGAGGCTGGGCCAGGTAAATCTCCTGCTCAGCGCTTGCACTCGGCGCTGGGACGGTATATATTCGAACCTGTCGTGAACCGCCGCCGACACGCTTTGGGCTACAGGAATTGGCCCGGACCGTCGATATTCGGTCATTAGGCCGGATGAAAGCGTCGGGATAGGGGAAACTTACGGAATCATGGAATGTGTCCGATGACCAAGCGATCAGCAAATGGATACCCCGAGGCGCGCAGCGACGGCCTACTCACCGAAGCCGTCGGCGACGAACTCGTGATCTTCGATACCGAAACCAACGAGGCCCACGCGCTCAAGCCTCTTGCGGCTGCTGTTTTCACGGCTGCGGATGGGCTCACTCCAGTCGCCGCGCTCGCTGGAGTTGTCAGCACCAGAGTCGGGTACGAGGTTGGCGCTCGTGAGGTCGACGCTGCGTTGGCGGAGCTCGACGAAGTCGGCCTGCTTGTCGGCGCCCCAGCGTTTCACGACATTTCGCGTCGCCGTTTGCTTCAGGTCGGAGGTGCTGCGGCTGCAGGCGTTCTCGTTTCGAGCGCGGTGGTACCCGCGCTTGCTGCGGCATCAACACCGTGCGCGATTTCCCAGCTCTCGCAGTTTGGAATCCTGATCTTTGACGGAACCGACTACTTCTTCGTGGTAGCCGCGCTCGCCGGAGCTACTTCCGGAACGACAGTAACCGGAACGTGTAGCACAAGCCTTGGCGGAGCCTCGGGCGGGACCGGATCGGATGGCGTGTGCTGGCATAACCTCACAAGCTTGCCGGGGCCCGGCAGCCAATGCGCGCCAAATGTAAGTGGACAGTGCTACAAGCTTGCTCCTTGCGGGACCTACAACGAGACGATCACGTTCACGGTCAGCGGTTCAAGCCTGATTTACACGGTGCCATATGGCACCACCGTGATCGCATGGTGGCTCCACAACGGAACGACCTGCTACGGGCCTGAAAGTCCTTCGGCACCGGTTACCGCAAACGGCGGCAACACGTACGTAACTGACCCGTGTAACGTCTAGCAGCCACGCAGGATCGGGGCTGTCCGCGATGACGCGACTCTCGTGTTGCGTCATCAGTGGTTATGGGGCGCATCTCGAAGTTGAAGCATCGGACGCGATGCTCCTAGGAGCGGTCCTAAGCGACCTCCCGCGCGGCTGGAACGTCTGCCTTGACTCAAGTGGCTGTGATTGGCGCTTCGCTGTTCGTCGCGAGGCAGATTGCCTGGTCACGACTGACGGTGGTGGGGCTCAGAGAGCATGGCCGAACGTTTCTGGCGCTCAGAGCGCGCTGCGCGAGGAGTTGCGGCGATACGTCGGGTTTCACACGCCGGACCTCGTTTTTGTGCACGCAGGAGCGGTCGCTTATCGCGATTGGGCGATCGTGCTGCCCGCGCCATCGTTTGCGGGCAAGAGCCACCTGGTGCGCGCGCTCGTGGGCGCTGGCGCCGAGTTCTACTCGGATGAGTACGCGATCTTCGACCGTAGCGGCCGCGTGATCCAGTATCGCGAGCCCTTGATCGCAAGGGGGCCAGCTGGTCGTGAGGAGACGGATATCCTGGCCGCCGGCCCGGATCGCCCGATTCCGGTCGGCCTGGTGGTCGTGACCTCTTATCGTGAGGGGACGACTTGGGCGCCGCGGAAGGTAAGCGTCAGTGACGCAATTGTGGCGGCCATGGAGCACGCGAGTCGGGCTCGGCCCCGCGCGGCAGAAGTTATGGCAACACTTAGACTTGCCTTCAAGGAAGCGACGGTGTTGGTCGGGGAGCGCGGTGATGCAGAGCAGACAGCTGCAGATCTCCTCGAGTTCGCTGACCACAACCTGGCGTGAGAGGAGCGCTTGGGCGGGCATAGGTCTGTGTCCGCCCGGTCCGACAAGTACCGTTGACTCAGCGCCGATGCTCGAGACACGAGACCAGACTGCGATTCTGCTTGAGGGCCTGAACGCGCCCCAGCGCGACGCCGTCACCCATGGCGACGGCCCGCTGCTCGTGCTCGCCGGCGCTGGCTCCGGCAAGACGCGCGTCCTGACCCACCGGATCGCCTATCTGGTCGCCACCCGCGCCGCGCAGGCGGGGGAGATCCTGGCGATCACGTTCACCAACAAGGCCGCGGCCGAGATGCGCGAGCGCGCCGAGCTGCTCGTCGGCCGCCGCGTACGCGCTATGTGGGTGATGACCTTCCACGCCGCCTGCGCACGGATCCTGCGCGCGCACGCCGACAAGCTGGGCTATACGCGCCAGTTCACGATCTATGACCAGGCCGACTCGCGACGGTTGATCAAGCGCTGCATGGAACACAACAACGTGGACCCCAAGCGCTTCACACCTGCCGCGATCCACAACCAGATCTCTGACGCCAAGAACCGCATGCGCGACGCCGGGGCCTACGCGCAGATGGTCGGCTCGTTCTTTGAGCGGACGGTCGCCGACGTCTACGCAAGCTACGAGCGTGAGCTGCATCGCTCAAACGCGATGGACTTTGACGACCTGCTCGCCCGCACGGTCAATGTGATCGAGCTCTTCCCGGAGGTGCGGGGCGCCTACCAGGACACTTTCCGCCAGATCCTCGTCGACGAGTACCAGGACACCAACCCGGTTCAATACCGCCTGCTCGAGCTGCTGGCCGGTGAGCGGCGCAACCTCACGGTGGTCGGCGACCCCGACCAGTCGGTGTACGGGTTCCGGGGCGCTGACATCACCAACATCCTCAGCTTCGAAGAGCAGTTTCCGGACGCCGCGGTCATCCGGCTTGAACAGAACTATCGCTCCACCCAGACGATCCTCGATGCCGCCAACGCGGTCATCGCCAACAACCGCGGGCGCAAGGAGAAGCAGCTCTGGACGGAGCTTGGCGAGGGCGACCCGATCCACGTGCGCGAGCTTGACGACGAGCACGCGGAGGCACGCTTCGTCGTCGGCGAGATCGAACGGCTGGTCGACAACGGTGCCTCGCTCAGTGAGATCGCGGTCTTCTACCGCACAAACGCCCAGTCGCGTGTGCTCGAGGACACGCTCGTGCGCGCCGAGATCGGCTACCAGGTGGTCGGGGGCACGCGCTTCTACGAGCGCGCCGAGATCAAGGACGCGATCGCCTACCTGACGCTGCTCGTAAACCCCCAGGACGCAGGCTCCTTCAGCCGCATCGTCAACTCCCCACGGCGCGGGATCGGCGCGACCTCGCTCGCCCGGATCATCGGCTACGCCAACACGCTCGGCGCGAGTGTCTGGGAGGTGGCCTCAGAGCCCGCGTCCGTTCCGGGCCTCGGTGCAGCGGCCGTCAAGGCCGTCGGCCGCTTCATGGACACCATGGTCGCGCTGCGCGAACGCGCAGCCGATGACGGTACGACGGTCGCACAGATCTTGACCGCGGTGCTCGATCAGAGCGGCTACCTGGAGGCGCTGCGCGCCGAGCGCACGATCGAGGCTCAGGGCAGGATCGAGAACCTCGAGGAGCTCATCAACGTGGCCAGCGAGTACGACGCGACAGAGGGTGAGGAGCACTCGCTGGGCGCCTTCCTGCAGCAGGTCTCGCTGGTCGCCGACGCCGACACCCGCGAGGACGACGCCGGTCTGGTCACGCTGATGACGCTGCACAACGCCAAGGGGCTCGAGTACCCGATCGTCTTCATCATCGGCTGCGAGGACGGTATCTTCCCGCACTCGCGCGCGATCGAGGAGGGAGCGCTCGAGGAGGAGCGACGCCTGTGCTACGTCGGCATCACCCGCGCTGAGCGCGACCTCTATATGACCAGCGCACGCCAGCGCACGGTCTTCGGCGCGCATGGCTACGCGGTCCCGAGCCGCTTTCTGGCTGAGATCCCGGACGCGCTGACTGACCGCGGCGAGCAGCGCTCACGGGGGAGTGCGGGCTTCAGAGAGCGGCTCACCTCCTGGCCGTCGGGCCAGCGCTCGCCGGATGCATCGGCAGCGGCTGACACGATCCGCGTGGGCCGCGCCCGCCCGCAGCCCGAACCGCCGGCGTTTTCGCTGGGCGAGGACGTGAGCGACGCGAAGTTCGGTGAGGGCACCGTGATCGGTCTTGAGCCCGGCGGGATCGTCGTCGTGCGCTTCCGCCGCGACGGCTCGGAACGCAAGCTGCTCAGCCAGTATGCGCACCTGACACGGCGCTGAGGCCAGCACTCTCTTGGCCAAGCTTGGTCAAGGCGCTACGATGCGCTTGTGCGCGTGAACGTCGGTCAGGCCAAGACGGAACTCTCCAAACTCCTCGCGCGCGCCGAAGCGGGGGAGGAGGTTGAGATCGCGCGAAACGGAGTCCCGATCGTACGCCTGGTGAGGGTCGAGCCTGCCGCCGCCCCTGGGCAGCGGTTCCTCGATGCAAAGGGGATTCTTGCGGACAGGATCCGCGTCGGCGATGACTTCGAGTTCTCCGAGGCAGAGCTAGACCAGATGTTCAGCGACGAGCCTTGAGGCTGCTGCTCGACACGCACGTCGTGCTGTGGCAGGCGGCAGGCGAGGACCGTCTGGGACCGGCGGCCAAGCGCCAGCTGCGGGCGGCGCAGGAGCTGCGCTTCAGTGTGGTGTCGTTTGCGGAGATCGGCGTCAAGGCATCAATCGGCAAGCTCGATGTCCCGCCGGATCTCGTCGAGCACCTGGGTGAGATGGGCCTGTCGGTCCTCGGGCTGACGGTTGCTCATGCCATGGCCGTGGCGGGGCTTCCCCTTCATCACCGCGACCCGTTCGACCGCCTGCTGATTGCCCAGGCCGGGATCGAGGGGCTCACGCTGCTGAGCGCTGACAGGCGCATCATGGCCTACGACATCAACGTGGTGGACGCGACCGGCTGACCGCAGCCATCGCCTGCGCCGGGCGCCCGGCGCCGACGGCGGATCACCGTTGCCACGACCCGGGCCCGGCTGGAGCCAGTATCCCGGGGAGGCCTGAGCGGCGTCCTATTATTAAATTCATACTTATGTACGCCGCTGAGAACTCGGCGGCACATGGCTGGCAGTCAGCCACAAGGAGGTAGCCAGATGTCTCAGATCCAGCCCCGCACGAATCGCGTGTACCGGCGCCTTCTGCCGTTTGCCGCAGCCGCCGGCGTCGCTCTCTCCATCGCCCCAGCCGCTCAGGCGGCGACCTTCAGGGTCAAGGCGCACTTCCTCAACCACACGCCCGTGGTCAACAAAAAGTGGCCGCTTGTGCTCGATGTCACACGCGGGCGCAGGCGCCTGAGCGGCATCGTCAGATACGAGTTTCTGTATCAGGGTCAGGTGGTTAGCCACCAGCCCGGCCACCGCTTCAAGGATGGTGTTTACCGCGACTCGATGAAGTTCCCGGCTACCTCGCTGGGCGAGCCGCTCACGCTGCGCGTGATCGTGACGGTGCCGCACATGGGTACCGAGCACGTCGACTGGGCCGTCCACAGCAAGCGCTGAGCGAAGCCCACAGGGGGCGGGTCCAAAGATGCCTGGATCGAAGGTCGAGGTTGAGGAGCTCACGCGCGCGCTTGACGGCAAGGTCGTGCTGCGCGACGTGAGCTTCTTGATCGAGCCCGGAGAGCTCGTCGCGCTCACCGGACCATCAGGGTCCGGTAAGACCACGCTGCTGCAGTTGCTTGGTGGCCTTGACCGTCCGACTTCCGGGCGCATCATGGTCGACGACATCGCGGTGCATGCCCTCAGGCACCCAACCCGCTACCGGCGCGAGGTCGTCGGCTTCGTCTTCCAGCTGCACCACTTGCTGCCGGCGCTCACAGCGCAGGAGAACGTCGAGCTGCCAATGGTCGCCGCGCACGTGCCGCGTCGCGAGCGCCACGAGCGCGCCCGGGAGCTGCTCGACGAGGTCGGCCTCTTGAGCCGTGCCGCCTCGCTGCCATCGAGCCTCTCCGGTGGAGAGCGTCAGCGCATCGCGATCGCCCGGGCACTGGCTGGCCAGCCGCGCCTGATCCTCGCCGACGAGCCGACCGGGTCGCTCGACGCGCTGGCCACGGAGCGCATCTGGGAGCTGCTCGCATCGGTGCGCCAGCGCCACGGCAGCACGATCCTAATCGCCTCGCACGACCGGGGCCTGCTGCAACACGTCGAGCGCAACCTCGCCATCCGTGAGGGTGTCGTATTTGAACAGGGTCTCGACGCAAACCAGTCAGATCCAGACGCCGAAACACCCCCGCCAAGCGGAGGTGACCCGCATGACCACGCTCCTGCAAACGCTTGAAGCACTCGAGCGCCGGCCGATGCGCACGTTCCTCACGGCGCTTGGAACCGCGCTCGGGATCGCCACGATCGTCGCGCTGCTGGCCGTCTCCGGCGGCGCTCAGGCGAGCGCGAGCAAGTTCCTTAACCTCGGCAGCTCGGACCTTGGCCTCTTCCAACGCGACGCCGCCGACCCGACGACCTCGGTCCTGCCGCTGGCTCTGGTCAGTGAGCTGCGCCACACGCGCGGCATTCAGGCGGCCACGCCGCTCGTGCTGCTCGTCGGTGCGGTCCACAGAGCTCCCGGGGCGATCGCGTTCGGCGCCTACCCCGACTCGTTTGTCACCGACCGCTACGTGTTTCTTGCGGGCCGCATGTTCACCGGAGACCGCCAGGTGGCCGTCGGCAGCGGCCTGGCGGCGCAGCTGCACCTGCAGGTGGGCGACACGCTGACGATCGCTCACCACCGGCTGAGTGTGAGCGGCATCTACCACATGGGCGTCCCAGAGCAGGACGATGGCGCGGTGATCGCCTTCGGGCTCGCGCAGAAGCTCGCCGGCAAGGAGGGTGAGGCGACCACGGTCGCCGTCAGCCTCGCACCGACCGTGAGTCGCAGCGAGGGCATCAAGACGATCTCCAGAAGGTTCCCCGGGCTGCTGATCCTCGGCGACGGCGTGAACGCCCCACGCACCGGGGTCAGTGGGGTGCTGCTCTCACGGCTCGCGCTCGTGCTCGCGGTGATCGCCCTGGTGATCGGTGGCGTCGGCGTGATGAACACGATGCTGATGTCGGTGCTCGAGCGGCGTACCGAGTTCGCTCTGCTGGCGGCGGTCGGTTGGAGCGGGCCGCAGATCGCAATGCGCGTGATGGCGGAGGGCATCCTCACCAGCATCATCGGTGCCGGGCTCGGGTTGCTGCTCGGCGTGGTCGGGGCACAGCTGCTGGTCGGCCTGCTCGGCGCAAGTGAATACGTGGCGCCCAACGTGACCGCGTGGGACCTCGGCCAGGCGCTGCTTGTGGGCGTCCTCTTGGGTGTGCTGGGCGGCATGTACCCCGCGTGGCGGGCGGCCAGGCTATCGCCGGCGAAGGTGCTGGCGGAGCGCTGAGTCCCCGAGCGCCACAATCCAAGCCCGTGCGTGTAGCTTCAAGGCCGTGAATCTCCGGCTCTCACGGCTGCGCGCGGGCGAGTGGCTCACCGCCGCAGCCTCCGTGCTGATGCTCGCCGACATGTTCGCGCCAGCCTGGTTTGAGGCTCACACCGGCCACGGGTCGTCGGCCACGGCGCTTGCCAGAAACGTCAGCCTGAACGGCTGGCAGACATCGCTGCCCGCGGGCGTGCTGGCGCTGCTCGTCTGCTGCGGCGGAATCGCGATCTGGCTTACAACCGCGACACGCCGCTCACCGGCGCTACCGGTGGTCTTGAACACGCTGCTTCTGCCGCTCTCCCTGGCGCTGGTGGTGCTCGTTGCGATCCGGGTGCTGATCCTGCACCCCGGCGTGCCTGCCGCGCTTGCGGGCAGCGCCGCCAGCGTGTCGATCCGCGTCGGCGCCTGGGCGGGTCTCGCGCTCAGCGTGGCGCTCTACGCCGGCCTCTACGTCGCGCTCAGGCGCGAGGGGGTGGCACCCTCAGACACACCGGCAGTGATCGAGACGGTGACCATCTCCCTGCCGGCCAGCGAGCCGCGCGAAGAGCCTCACGCCTAGAATCGGAGCAGCATGCTCGAACGCCAGCAGGTCGACCACGTCGCGCGGCTCGCGCGCCTTGAGCTCAGCGATAGCGAGGCCGACACGATGGCCGTTGAGCTCTCCAAGATCCTCGATCACATCGAGGCGATCCGTGCGCTTGACCTTGAGGGCGTCGAGCCGACCTCGCACGTGGTTGACCTGGTCAACGCGCTGCGCGCCGATGTGCCGCAGCGCTCGCTCACGCCGCAGCAGGCACTGGCGCAGGCGCCGGAGCCGACCGAAGCCGGCTTTGGTGTCCCAAGCCCCGGTCAGGGCGCCGAATGAGCCAGGACCTACTGGAGCTGAGCGCCGCCCAGGCGGTGGCCGCGATCCGCGCCGGCGAGCTCGACGCCGCCGAGCTCTTTGAGCTCTACCGCTCCCGCGCCGCCGCCGACCCGCTGAACGCCTTCACCTGGGTGGCGGAGGATGCGGCCGCGGCGGCGCCCGCTGGCGCGCCGCTGGCCGGCGTGCCGGTCGCCGTCAAGGACCTGTTCTGCACCGAGGGCGTGCCCAGCCAGTCCGGTTCGAGGATCCTCGAGGGCTACCGCCCGCCCTACACCGCCACCGTCGTCGCCAAGCTCGCCAGGGCCGGCGCGCCGCTGCTTGCTAAGACCAACCAGGACGAGTTTGCGATGGGCTCATCAAACGAGAACTCCGCCTACGGCCCGGTTTTGAACCCCTGGGACCGGGCGCGCGTGCCCGGCGGCTCCTCCGGCGGCAGCGCCGCCGCTGTGGCTGCTGGCCTCGCCCCGTGGGCGCTTGGGACCGACACCGGTGGCTCGATCCGTCAACCGGCCGCCTTCTGCGGGATCGTGGGCCTGAAACCGACCTACGGGGCCTGCTCGCGCTACGGGATGATCGCGTTTGCCTCATCTCTCGATCAGGCCGGCCCGCTCACCCGCGACGTGACCGACGCGGCGCTGCTCTTGCGCCACATGGTCGGCCGCGATCAGAACGACTCAACCTCGCTTGAGCTTCCGGAGGAGATCCGTCTGCCCAGCCGCGGCGATCTGAAAGGGGTGCGCCTGGGTGTGCCGCAGGAGCTGACCGGCACCGCCGGCGGCATCGACCCGGGTGTGCTTGCGAGCTTCGAGGCCTCGCTTGCACAGGCGCAGGCGCTCGGCGCGAGCGTCGAACCATGCACGCTGCCGCACGCGCCGCACGCGCTCTCTGCCTACTACATCATCGCCCCGGCGGAGGCCTCGGCAAACCTCGCGCGCTTTGACGGGGTGCGCTACGGCCTGCGTGTGGCCGGTGACTCGGACCTTGACACCATGTACAGCTGCACGCGCGCGCACGGGTTCGGCGCGGAGGTCAAGCGCCGCATCATGCTCGGCACCTACGCGCTCTCAAGCGGCTACTACGACGCCTACTACGGCACCGCCCAGCGCGTGCGCACCCGGATCTCGCAGGATTTCCAGAGCGCGTTCGCCGAGGTTGACTTCATCGTCACGCCAACCGCGCCGACCACGGCCTTTGAGCTCGGCGCCAAGTCGCATGATCCGCTGGCGATGTATCTGAACGACTTCTGCACGGTGCCCATGTCGCTTGCGGGCATCCCGGCGATCTCGATCCCCTGCGGGCTGAGTGACGGCCTGCCGGTCGGGCTGCAGCTGGCCGGCCCCGCGTTCAGCGAGAACGCACTGCTCGACGCCGCCTATGCGCTCGAGCAGGCGCTCGCCTTCGACGGGCGCAGCGCACGGGCGGGGGGAGGGGCGCCAGCGTGAGCGCTGAGTTGCAGTTCGAGCCGGTGATCGGCCTTGAGATCCACGTGCAGCTGAAGACCCGCACGAAGATGTTCTGCGGCTGCGAGCTCTCCTTCGGCGATCCGCCCAACACCCACACCTGCCCGCGCTGCCTGGGCCTGCCGGGCACGCTGCCGGTGGTAAACGCCCAGGCGGTGCACTACGGGATCATGATTGGGCTGGCGCTCGGCAGCCAGATCGCGCCGCGCTCGCAGTTTCACCGCAAGAACTACTTCTACCCGGACCTGCCCAAGGGCTACCAGATCTCTCAGTACGACGTGCCGCTGTGCAGCGGCGGACAGCTGGGGGAGGTGCGCATCCACCGCGTGCACCTGGAGGAGGACGCTGCCAAGCTCGTGCACCTCGGCGCAAGCGGCCGCATCCACGGCGCGCAGCGCAGTGCCGTTGACTTCAACCGTGGCGGCACGCCGCTTGCTGAGATCGTCACCGAGCCCGACCTGCGCTCGGCCGAGGCCGCGCGCGAGTGGCTGAGCCTTTTGCGCACGACCCTGCGGGCGATCGGCGTCTCCGACGTGAACATGGAGGAGGGGTCGCTGCGCTGCGACGCGAACGTCTCCGTGCGCCCGGTCGGCTCAAGCGAGCTCGGCACCAAGACAGAGCTCAAGAACATGAACTCGTTCCGCTTCCTCGCGCAGGGGATCCGCGCCGAGGTGGAGCGCCAGATCGAGCTGCTGCGCGCCGGCCAGCCGGTGCTGCAGGAGACGCTTCACTTCGATCCCGCAAGCGGCCGCCTCACGCCGCTTCGCTCCAAGGAAGAGGCACACGACTACCGCTACTTCCCCGAGCCGGACCTGGTGCCGCTCGAGGCCACCCCGGAGATGATCGAAGCCGCGCGCGCACAGCTGCCGGAGCTGCCGTCCGCGCGGGCTAAGCGCTTTGCGGGCGCGCTCGGCCTGCCGGCCGAGCGCGCCCGCGACCTC
>JAJZID010000316.1 GCA_021810705.1 Actinomycetes bacterium | reverse complement strand
TCGAGGGTCCCCGATACGTCGGCATTGCGGCGGCGGACCGAGCATGCTCGAGTCCCGTCCACACCCGCCACTGGCGTCCGCGTGTTCAAGGCAACAACCGGTCTCGCTGAGGAATGTTGTGAACCATCCGCGCCAAGAATAACGACTTCAAACCTTCCAAGCTCATAAGCAATGGTGTCGTTGTCGAGCTCCACTTCCCCACGGCTAAAGCTCCACCTCCCTACGGCTAAAGCCAGGGCACCGAACCCCCACCCCATCCCCGGTGATGAGGATCAACCGCTCTGGGCTCAGCCGGGAATCAGCGGCCTGCAGCGCCAACCGACGTGCCCGGCGCAGCGGCCCGCGGGCTCAATGTGAGCCCAGCCCCCACTCGCCAGAACACGGCCGCCGTGTGGCGGCGCAGTCCAAACTGCTCGCCAGCGTCCAATCGAGTCTTATGATCTTATGAGCCTTTACTCGAAGGTGCGGTAGGATGCTGCTGTGGCTCTGACCAGCTTCGACCACCAATGTCAACTCGACGCCGGTTGACGACACCCAAGATGCCTGCGGCGGATTCGACGGGTGTGCATGTGCGCTCCGACCCGGTGTACGTTGCCAAAGCCCAGCTGTTCCGAGTCCTTGGGCACCCAGTTCGCATCCGTATCCTGGAGCTGCTCGTCACTGGTGAGCGTACGGTCGGCGCGCTTCAGGCCGAGCTTGAGCTGGACTCCAGCGGCACCTCACAACACCTCGCGGCACTGCGCCAACTCGGAGTGCTGGAAAGCCGTCGCGCCGGCACCAGCACCTACTACCGCATCAAGGATCCACGCGTCTCACAGCTGCTGGCGGTCGCAAAGCAGATCCTCACCGCCGCGCTGTCCGATTCGCAGGCCCTACTTGACGACTTGGTCCAGCAGCCTGCAGCAAGCCCGCGACACCGCTCACGCACGCGGCAACCAGACATCCGCCAACACTGAGCATGAGTCCCCACCGCCTCCGGGCGGGACGGCTGACCCCCAGCCACGACTGGTAATCCTCATGGTCAGAACCAGCCACCTGCAGACGTTCGCCACACCACCGTTACGCCCCTTCCACCGACTCGAGCGCACGCTCGGCCGGCCAGCTGGGGAGTCCGGATTCGAACCGGAATCTCAAGGCACCAAAAACCTGTGTCTTGCCGTTAGACCACTCCCCATCGGGCGCCACCGAGCGTCCTCGCATACCGCGATGCTGCCCTTGGCCGCCGCCCAGACCTTACTGCAACCGGTGCTTCGGTCAGGCGCTCAGCGATGCCGGAGCGCGCGGGCGATCGGTTCTGGCAGCAGCGGGTCAGCCAACGCCGCGCGCGCGTCGGCTGGGCGGTGGAGCGCGCGCTCGCTGCGCAGCACACCGGCTTGCAGATGCGCACGCGCCACGGCGTCGAGCACGTTCTGCAGCGCATCGCGACCGCGCCAGACCTGCCCCGAAAGGGCAAACAGTCGGGGTAGCGGGCGCGCGAGCGCGATCAGATAGAAGCCACCGTCGAACACGGGGCCGAGCACGATGTCAGCACCGGCGCGGAGGTCGCCGTACACCGCCTGCGCGTGGTAGGGAAGCAGGCGTGGCAGGTCGGGCCACAGCACAAGCATCGGACCGGGACTGTGCGCGTGCATGCGGGCCACCGCGTCGGCGACGCGCGCGGCGATCCCCTCCCCGTTCTGCGGGAGCAGCATCACGTCAGGACCGGTCAGGCGCTGGAGCTCGCGACCGGCGTCGGCTGGTTCGTGTGCAACGCCCAGAAGCCGTGGCGAGAGCGCCCGCGCCCAGGCGAGCGTTTGCAACAACAGCGCCGTCTGCAACGCCAGGCAGCCATCCTGGCCGATCAGCGGCTCGAGCGCCTGGCGCACCTCGCCGCGCCGGGGGACGCGTGCCATCACGAGCACGGCCAGGTCAGCCGCCCCGGCGGGCGCTCTGCCGTGAGCTGGCGTGAAGCTCATCGCTGCGGGTCCGCCGGGGCGAAGCGGACGACGCTGCCGGCCGCCGCAAGCGTCCCCTGCGCCGCGGCGATCAGGGGCAGCGCACGGATCAGCAGCTCGGCGAAGACTTCGCTCGAGCGTCCGACCAGCTCAAACAGGGTGGTGACCGGTGTCGGCTGGCCAGGCACCACGTCGTTGGCGTGGTCGGTTATGAAGCCAACCAGCGCAAAGGGCAGCTCGAGCTCCCCGGTCAACACCGTTTCGGGCCCGCCCGTCTGGCTGACGGCGCAGACCCCGCAGGCCGAAAGCTGGGCGATCTCCGAGGGGGTGTTGAAGCGCGGGCCGTCGACATGGCCGTAGATCCCGCCGGTCTGGAACGAGATCTCAGCCTCCAGCGCAGCCTGGGTCAGCGCGGAGACCAGCTGCGCGCTGTAAGGGCCGCCGTGCAGCACCCAGTGGCCGCGCTGCGGGTCGCCGACCTGGTCAAAGTACGTACACAGTGAGCCGTCGGGGAGGCGGTTGGAGATGAAATGAAGGTCGTCGAAGATCACCAGCGAACCGAGCTCGAGGTCGGGGTCCACCGCACCGCACGCGGTCAGGCCAAGCACGCATTCTGCGCCGCGTTCGCGCAGCGCCCAGACGTTGGCGCGATGGTTGACGAGGTTGGACAACCGCTCGTGGCCGCTGCCATGACGCGAGAGATGAACCACGTCCACCCCGTGCAGCTTGCCTTCGGTGACGCGCACCTCCCCGTAGGGGGTTTCCACAAGGACTGCGGTGACAGCCGACAGCCCGCGCAGCGCATAGGTGCCCGAACCGGTGATGATTCCCACACGCATCAGCGCGGCACCCTTCCACCCTCTGCGCCCGGCTCGGTGGCGGGCCCACGCGGCGCGGCGATCCCGAGCACGCGCATCGCCTTGAGACCCATCGAGAGCTTCTCGCGACCGTCGGTCGACTGCACGTCAAGGCCCGTCAGCTCGCGCACTCGCTCAAACCGGTAGCGCACCGTGTGACGGTGGGTGATCAGCCGGGCAGCGGTCGCATTGACGCTGGCGTCGCACTCCAGAAAGGTCGCCAGGG
>JAJZID010000315.1:406-3020 GCA_021810705.1 Actinomycetes bacterium | reverse complement strand
AAGCAGCCAGTCACGCAGCTCGCGCTCCTGCTTGCGGGCAAGCGCCTCGACCGTGGCCGGCTCGTCCACGCGCCGCTGAATCAGCGCCAGTGTCTGCAGCACCGAGTCGTGCAGCCGGTCGGCGAGCTCAGCCCGCTCCACAGCCAACGCCCGTTGCAGACGTTCGCGATCGAGCAGCCGGCGGTTGCGTAGCGCCCATGGCTCCCACACGAACACAACCACAGCGATCACGGCGGCGCTTGCCAGCGCAACGTGGCCTGAGTCACGCAGGCGCAGGACGTGCTCGGCGAATAGCACAGCGCCGGCGCAGGCGAGCAGCCCGCCGAGCGCCGCGCGGACCGTCGCGTGGTCGAAGTTGGCGTACGCATCTTGGTGGGTGCGGTTCCCGGCGGCGCCCCAGAAGAGCGCCAGGCCGGAGGCGACCAGCAGCACGGACCACAGATATACGGGCGGCGAGTAGGTGAGGTGCAGGGTTAGCGCGGTGAGCACGACCGCCAGGCCGAGCAGCCCGGTACCGGCCGCGCGACGCCAGTCGACCGCGGGCACCGACCCATTCGCAAGCACCGTGTCGCGCAGCGACGCTGCGGCATAGGCGACCGCGCCGAACCCGGCGAGCGGCGCGGTCGCGAGTACCAGAGCGCGCAGCAGCCAGCGCAGCGGCTCAGAGCGGACCGAGCGCGTGATGACGCCGCCGTACCAGCCGGATTCGCCCTCGGCGCGGGCCCATGTCAGGAGCGTTGCTCCCATCAGCGCACAGATCAGCACGAGTGGCCAGTAGACCCCGCCGCCGCCGAGCGTGCTCAGGGCCAGGCAGCCGGCCCCGACCAGGACCAAGGCCGGGCTGCCGGGGTTCGCGTTCATCTGTGCGCGCAGGCGCCTCAACAGAACGCCTCACTGGACACGGATTCGATCTCCACGCAGCCCCTGCCGACGGTGGCTGTGACCGTCAAGCGCTGGCGGGCTCGCAGCACCTCACCGCCGCTCGCCTGAGAAGGTGTGATCTCCACTGTTCGCCTCAGCATGAATGCCTGCATGTGGCCAAACCGCAGCTGCGCCCAGCTGAGGTTGCCCGAGCCGATCGCCACGTGCACGGTGGTGAACGCGTCGGCGGGAACGACGATCTGCACCGTACCGATCCCGGCGTTGGCTGACCAGTGCGACGCCCATCTGCCTGACGCTGGCTGTAACCGGCCGAGGTCGAGGCGCACAAACCCGACCGCGCGCGTGTAGTCGTGCCCCGCGCGGCTGCTGGTGGGTGTCACTGTCAGATTGCCAAAGCCGCCCACAAGCTTCGCGCCGCCGCCCGCGAGCAGCAGCGCCACTAGCCCGAGCGGCAAACAGGCGGCCGTATACACCCGGGCGCTGACCCGCTGCGCCTGTGCCCAGCCGAAGAGACCCAGAACGACCAACATCAGTTCCAGAAGGCGGCCGACCGGAGCCTGCGGGAGCAGCTCCATGACGGCCGCCAGTGTGAGGGCGACCGCCACCGGTGGCGCGGCGGACAGCACCACGCGGCGATCGTCCTGCGCCCGCACGGTTTGCGCGGGGCGACGGCTGTCCAGCACCACGAGCCATAGAAGCAGCTCCACACCGCCAAAGGCGACCCAAACCGGCGGTGACTGGCTGAAGACGCTGTCGTCCAGGCTGAGCGTTCCCAGGCCAACAACCGCCACGCCCATCAGCGCGAGCGCGCGCAGCAGACCCACCAGGTTCGACCAGTCGGGTAGCCGGCGCCCGTCGTGCGGCAGGACCAGTGCTGCTGCACAGTAGACGCCAAACGCCGGCCAGAACTGGAGGTAAGCGGCGATCAGAATCAGCACACGGATGAAGGTCGGGCTGGCGCGCAGGCGGGCCGCGAGCTCCGCTGCCACACCGCCAAGCACCCAGCGCGCGCTCGCCGCGGCCGTCTTCTCGCCGGTGGCGGTGAGCGCGCTCATTGCGCCTGGGAGTTGATCGTAAGCCGCCCGCCACGGAAACAGACCGCCAGGCCCGAGAGCGGGTAGACCAAACACGGCAGTGACTCGCTCGACGCGAGCGTGGTGGCTGTGCCGAGGTCGGGCGCGGGTCCGAGGGCCGCTATCACACTGGCCTCACGCTCGCCCGACCGCAGCCGTGCCACCGCGGCCTGGGATGGTCCTGGGACCACAGCTGGGCGACCTGCCAGGTAAATGGTCCCCGCGACAGCGGCGGTGAGCACCAGTCCGCCGGCCGCGATGGTCGTCGGCCTCGACCGGTCGACCCACAGAACGGCCGCGCCGAGCCACAGTGCGATGGCCAAGGCGTCCAGCACGAGGCCCGAGCGATGCGACACCGGGTGGTAGCTGACGTTCCATCCGTACCCTGACCCGAAGCCCATGGAGCCGCTCGAGCGGCTGAGCTGACCGCTCAGGGCCCAGGGGACGAGCGCGACCAGCGCGACGCCGACAGCCAGCCGACGTCGCGCCCCGCCCCGCTTGCGTCCGCTTAGGATCCTCTCCATGGCAGGACATCGTGGCCGAACTCGGCGCCGGTGGCAATCCGAGCTTTCCCGGCCTGCTCAGGGATTTCCCTGATTACGTGCAGGCACGGTCCGCAACGGTCTGGCGCAACACGCGGAGAGCCGTGGTCCTGAACT
>JAJZID010000315.1:0-396 GCA_021810705.1 Actinomycetes bacterium | reverse complement strand
CTACCCGTCAAGCCGCGGCTCGATGATCCTGCTGACCAGGTGGGCGTGCTTGCCGAGCTGGCGGCCGCGAGTGAAGCCGTACTGCTCAAACAGCTCCACGGTGGCGCTGAAGAGGAACCTGCCGTGTGCCCGGCGGCCGGTCGTCACCTCAGAGATCGCCTCAACGAGGCCACCGCCAAGCCCGGCGATCTGCTCGAGCGCGCCCTCGAGCGCAGCGCGAGCGATCCCCTGGCCGCGGTGGCGCGGGTCGACGTAGAAGCACTGAATCCGCCAGTCCGGGCGTGGCGGCGGTTCCGCTTCATAGGCGCGGCGGTGCTTGACACGCTGAAGCTCCTCCGGGTCGCCGTACTGGCACCACCCTTGAGCGTGTCCCTGCTCGTCGAAGACCAGCGCAGC
>JAJZID010000314.1 GCA_021810705.1 Actinomycetes bacterium | reverse complement strand
TTCCCGGACTCGTGCCGGTGCCGGTGCCGGTGCCGGTGCCCGTGCCGGTCGCCGGGCTCGTGCCCGCGCCGGTGGTCGTCGTCCGGGCGGCGCCCCGGCTCGGGTTTGTGCCGGTGCGCGACCCACCGGAGCCGCTGTGGTGGCGCTTGGTGCCCGTACCCCCGCGCTTGCTGGAACCGCCACCACCTCCGGTCGCGGGCGTGATCGGGTTGCCGGTCGGGGCCGGGGTCTTGCCGTGACTGCCGATCACATAGAGCGCTGCGACGATCACGACCAGCGCGACGACGATCACGCTGCGCGGCGAGAACAGCAGGCCGGCAAGCGCCCCGGGCGGCTGCGAGCGCCGTTCGCGCTCACGCGCGCTGGAGCTGACGGCCCGCATCTCGTGGTCGCTCGGGCGCTCGTAGCGGCGCTTGAACTCATCCACCAGCAGACGGCTATCGAGCCCCAGAAAGTCCGCGTAGGTCCTCAGGAAGCTCTTGACGTAAACCGGCCCGGGGAGCAGATCCCACTCCTCGTTTTCGAGCGCACGGAGATATTTGGCACGGATCTTTGTGCCGACCTCAACCTCGCTGATGTCGATGCGTGCGCGCATCCGCGCCTCACGCAGGGTCGAGCCGATCTCATCCATAGCAGCAAGCGTAGGACGCAGTACCCCAGACCGGACACCGGCAAGCGCCCGCACGTCCAGTCTGGTTAGCCAACACGATAGCTCAGCGTCGCTGTGCTATCCACCAGCATCCGGTTGCTCTGGCTCAGAGCGCAGTCCGGCCTCGCCGCTCAGCACGTTTGTCTCATCGCCGTCAGGCTGCGGCTGAGCTTCACGTGCACTGTCACGCGGACCCACGCGTGGCTGGCCGCCGGTGTCCGCCAGCGCCACCAGGATCCGTGGCACGTCGGCCTCGCTGATCAGAACCTGCCGCGGCTTTGAGCCCTCGTAGCCTGAGATGATCCCGCGCCGTTCGAGCATGTCGATCAGGCGGCCGGCGCGCGTGTATCCAAGGCGCAGCCGTCGCTGCAGCATCGAGGTGGACGCCGTGCCCATCGAGGCCACCAGGCTGATCGCCTCCTCAAGCAAGGGATCCTCATCCGGGTCAAAGCCATCCTCTTGGCCGGAGCCCGCACCTTCGTCGCCCGCGGCCTCAACTTCCTCCAGCAGCTCCTCCCGCAGCTCCGGCTCACCCTGGCGCCGCCAGGCCTCGGTCAGCTCCGCGATCTGCTCCTCGTCGATGTAGGCGCCCTGGATGCGCTGCAGCTTGTTGGTCCCGACCGGTGAGAACAGCATGTCACCCTGCCCCAGCAGCGACTCGGCGCCGTTCTGGTCGAGGATCACGCGCGAGTCGGTCTGGCTGGAGACCGCAAAGGCGATCCGTGAGGGCACGTTTGCCTTGATCATGCCGGTGATGACGTCGACCCGCGGTGACTGGGTCGCAAGCACCAGGTGGATGCCGACCGCCCGCGCCTTCTGCGCCAGGCGGATGATCGAGTCCTCGACATCCGCCGGGGCGACCATCATCAGGTCGGCGAGCTCGTCGATCACGCAGAGGATGTAGGGCAGCGCCTGCTGCCCGCGGGCTTCGAGCACACGGTTGAGCTCGGGCAGCGAGCGGGTGCGCGCCAGCGACATCGTGCCGTAGCGCTGCTCCATCTCGCGCACCAGGTTCTGCAGCGCGTTGGCCGCCATCTTGGGATTGGTGATGACCGGCGTCAACAGGTGCGGGATCGACTCGTAGTGGTTGAGCTCCACCTGCTTGGGGTCGACCAGCACCAGGCGCACCTCGTGCGGGGTCGCGCGCAACAGGACCGAGGAGAGCATCGCGTTGACGCAGGCTGACTTGCCGGCCCCGGTCGTGCCGGCGACCAACAGGTGCGGCATCTTGGCAAGGTCGGCGCCGACCGCTCGCCCGCCGATGTCCTTGCCCAGCCACACCGTCAGCGGCGACCAGTCCGGCGGCGGCTCCTGGAACACATCGCCGAGGTGCACGATGCGCCGGCGCTGATTGGGCACCTCCACGCCGACGGCCGTCTTGCCGGGGATCGGGGCGAGGATGCGGATGTCGATCGCGGCCAGGGCGTAGGCGAGATCATCCTTCAGACCAGCGACCTTGGACATCTTGGTGCCGGGCGCAAGCCGGATCTCGTAGCGGGTGATGTGCGGGCCGCTCACCTGGCCGACAACCTTCGCCTCGATGCCGAAGTGCCCGAGCGCCTCAACCAGCGCCTTGGCGGTCTGCGCCTGCCCGGTCGTGTCTGGCTTGGCCGCCTCGCCCGTCGAGCGCACCAGGAAGCGAGCCGGGGGAACACGCCAAACGAAGCTCGGGTCGTCGGTCACCGACGCCCGGTAGCGCCCGGCGGGCGTGAGCTCGCTGGGATCCACTGTGCGCGCCGGCCCGGCGCCAGCACCGCCAGCGGCGTCTTCCTCATCAGCCTCCGCACCTGGCTCATAGGCGATCGCGTCCAGCTCGCGTGTGTCGCCCTCGCCGTGGTCGAGGTGCACGAACTGATCGAACTCGGCGGGTTCCTGAGGGGCGAGCGCCGCGAGCTCCGCGGCGGCATCCCCGCCCCCGTGGAAGCTGCGCTGACCATCGACGCCCTCATAGATGCCGACCGGCCCGGTTCCCGCTTGGTTTGCCCGCACGATCAGGTTATGTAGATCATCCTCGGGCACGATCAGCGGCGCCTGGGCATCGTCGTCGTCCTGCCCGCCGTGGCGCAGGCGCGCAGCACGGAGCTCGGCCCGGCGCGTTGCGCTGGCGACCGAGCGGCCGCGATGCAGCATCAGCGCATGCCGGTGGCTCCAGTTCAACACCGACGCGAAGGTGGCGCCGCTCAAGAGAATCGCGCCGGCCAACAGCAGGAAGACCGCGAGTATGTCTGCGCCCGCGCTCGAGAGCAGGTTTCCGGCGACGTAGTACTCAGCCGCGCCGAGCAACCCGCCACGCGGCTGCACCACGGCACCGGTCCAGAACCCGTGCGCCGGTGTCGCACCGGGACCGAAGAGACCTGCGGAGAACGCCAGCGCCAGCGCCGCCAGCAGG
>JAJZID010000313.1 GCA_021810705.1 Actinomycetes bacterium | reverse complement strand
AGCGGCGCCGGGTTTGCCGGCATCCAGCTCGCCCCGCCGGTCATGGAGGAGCTGCTCGCTGCCTGCCCCTGAGCGCCCCCTGATTCACTTACTGTGGCCAACTTCTCTCCTCTCCTAAGAGAACACGTGACAGTCGGCACAATATCCGGTGCGGCGACGGTCAAGTGCGGGAAGCGCCGGGCGGCGTTTGGCGTGCGCCAAGCGGTGTGTCGAGTGCGCCAAGCGGCCGCCGCTGGAGGCAGGCTCGGTGCTCCGCGGCCGCCGGTATGCTCTGCTGCCAGAGCGTGGGGTTCCTGATCGGTGTTGTCGTCGGCCTGGCGATGGCCGCCTCGGTGGTGGCGGCCATCCGCCTGCTGCGGCCGCCGCGCGTGGTCTCCGACGAGGTCCGCGGGCTGCAGACCGCGCTGCACGCCGCCAACGGCATGCTCCCCGACCTGCGCCGCGGCCTCTCCGAGGACTCGGCACGGAAGGTCACGGGTCATCTGCTGACGCTCACGCAGGCCTCCGCCGTCGCGCTCGGCGACAAGCGCCGGGTGCTGGCGTTTGAGGGGCTCGGGCACGACCACCATCACGCCGGGGATGAGCTGATCAAGATCACCGCCCCGGCCCGCGAGGACCGCCTGCACGTCGAGTCGCGCCTGGCCTGCGAGCATCCCGACTGCCCGCTCGGCGCGGTGATCGCGGCGCCGCTGTTGGTCGCAGGCGAGCTTGTGGGCTCGTTTGTGGCCCTCTACGCCCGTGGGCACCGGATCACTCCCAACGACACCCGCACCGCGGCTGAGGCCGCGAGCCTGGTCAGCGCGCAGCTCGAGCTCAACGCCATGGACGAGCAGGCTGAGCGGCTTGCGCGCGCCGAGCTGCGGGCGCTGCGCGCACAGATCTCGCCGCACTTCATCTACAACGCCCTGGCCGCGATCGCCGGCTACATCCACTCAAACCCCGACGAGGCCCGCGATCTGCTCACCGAGTTCGCCGAGTTCACGCGCTACGCCTTCCGCAGCCAGCGCCCCTACGTGACGCTCGCCGACGAGCTCGGCTACGTGGAGAAGTACCTGCGGCTCGAGCGCGCCCGCTTCGGCGAGCGCCTGCAGGTGCGCCTGCAGGTCGAGCCCGAGGTGCTGCCGGTGGTGGTGCCGGTGCTCTCGCTGCAGCCGCTGGTGGAGAACGCGGTGCGCCACGGGGTCGAGCGGCGCGGCTTCGGCCGCATCGAGATCGTCGGACGCCACCTCGACCACGACGTGGAGCTGAGGGTCACAGACGACGGTGTTGGCATGGATGCGGAGCGGGCCGCGACGGTGCTTGCGGGTCAGGGCGGCGGCGTCGGCATCGCCAACGTGCAGGCACGGCTGCTGGCGATCTTCGGACCCGGCTACGGCCTGGAGCTGCGCAGCGAGCCTGACCGTGGCACGACCGTGACCATGACGCTGCCGAAGTTCCGTGCCGGGGTGAGGGCGGCATGACCCGCGTGCTCGTGGTGGACGATGAGCGGCCTGCGCTCGAGGACCTCGGCCGGCTGCTCGAGACCTCGCCGAACGTGGAGGAGGTGGCGCTCGCCGGCGGCGGCACGGAGGCGCTCAGACTGTTGGCGGCAGCGCAGTTTGACGTGGTGTTCATGGATGTGCGCATGCCCGAGATCGATGGGCTCGAGCTCGGCAAGGCGCTTGCGCGCTTCGCCGACCCACCCGCATTGATCTTCGTCTCCGCCTACGAGGACGGCGCCGTCTCGGTCTTCGAGCACGGCCTCACGCCGCTTGACTACCTGATGAAGCCGGTCTCGCGCGTGCGGGTCGAGCAGGCGCTCGAGCGGGTGCTGGCGGGCGGGGTGGGCGGCCGGGGTCCGGCCGCCGGCCAGCGGGCCGGCGGCCGAGAGGAGCCGCTTGGACTCGACGATGACGGCGCCGGCGAGATCATCCCCGTGGAGCATCAGCGTGGCGGCGCGACCAAGCTGCTTGACCGCAGCACGGTGCTCTACATCAGGGCCGAGGGTGATTACGTGCGCATCCACGCCGACAGCGGCCGTTTCCTGGTGCGGGCCGCGCTCGCCGACATTGAGGAGCGTTGGGCCCAGCACGGGTTCGTGCGGGTGCACCGCAGCTACATCGCCAACCTGCGCCGGGCGGTTGAGATCCGGCCGCAGCTCGGCGGGACGGTGACGATCGTGATGGCCGACGGCAGCGAGGTGCCGGTCGCGCGCCGCCAGGTGGCCGAACTGCGCCGGAGGCTGCGGATGTGAGCCCCTCTGTGCCCGGCCGACGTCGGATCGTGCGCCGCGGCCTGCGCAGCCCTCGCGAGGAGCTGGCTGACGCGACCGCCCACGGCCACGTGTATTTGCGTGGGCTGCAGCGCCAGCAGCTGACGCTGTCGCTGTTGGCGCTGGTCGCCTTCGGGGCGATCTTCGGCGTGCTGCCGCTGGCGCTCTATCTGGTGCCGGCCTTTGCCCGGCTTGAGCTCTTCGGCGTGCCGCTCGGCCTGTGGATCGTGGTCGTGCCGATGCTGCCCGGTTTCGTTTTGATCGGCTGGATCTACCAGCGGCGCGCCGACGCCGCCGACAGGGCCTTCCGCGAGCTGGTCGAGCGTTGATTGTCGCGCTGGCTGCGGTGGCCGGGGTGACGCTCGGCACGCTCGGGCTTGGCACCTGGGGGATGCGCTTTGCGCGCACGACCTCCGACCTGCTGGTGGCAAGCCGGCTGGTGACGCCGTGGTGGAACGCGGCGGCGATCTCCGGCGAGTACCTCTCGGCGGCGAGCTTTCTGGGGATCGCGGGCCTCGAGATGCAGATCGGCGCAAGCGCCCTGTGGCAGTCGCTCGGCTTCACCGCCGGCTACCTGGCGTTGCTTCTGTTCGTCGCCGCGCCGCTTCGCCGCTACGGCTCCTACACGATCCCCGACTTCGCCGAGGCGCGGCTGCACAGCCCCACGCTGCGGCTGGTGGCGGCGGCGATCGTGCTGGTGATCGCGGGCTTCTACCTGGTGCCGCAGCTGAAGGGCGCGGGCCTGGCGCTGAACGTTGTGATCGGCTCGCCCTACTGGGTGGGTGTGGTGGTGGTGGCGGTGATCGTGGCCGTC
>JAJZID010000312.1 GCA_021810705.1 Actinomycetes bacterium | reverse complement strand
CGGGCGATCCACTGCGAGCTCGAGCGCATGGCCTGCCACCTGGACGTGATCGCCAAGGAGGCCGAGACCACCGCGCTCTACGTTGGCCAGGCGCGCTTTCAGATCCTCAAGGAGAGTGTGCAGCGGCTGCGCGTGCGCCTGTCCGGCAGCCGCTTCGGCCGGGGTGTGGTCGTGCCCGGCGGCGTGCGCGGCGAGGCTGCGCTCTCGGCCGGGGAGCTGATCGGCGCGATTGACCAGATCGAGCGCGACCTGGAGCGCGACCGCCGGCTGTTTTTGAAGACCAGCTCGATGACCGACCGGCTGATCGGCACCGGCCGGCTGGAGCGCCAGGTGGTCGAGCGCCACTGCGCCGTCGGTCCGCTGGCGCGCGGGTCCGGGCTCTCCACCGACGCCCGGCACGAGCGCCCCTACGACGACTACCGGCGGCTCGGCCTGCGGGTCGTGACGATGCGTGAAGGGGACGCGATGGCGCGCATCAACGTCCGCTTCGGCGAGCTGTTTGAGTCGCTGCGGCTGATCCGCCAGGTCGCCGGGCATCTCGGGCGGGGAGCGCGAGATCTCTCGGTGCCGCTGCCCAAGCGGGGCAGCGGCACCGCCTGCGGCTGGGCCGAGGCGCCACAGGGCGAGCTGCTCTTCTGGGTCGAGCTGCGCGAGGGCGTGATCCACCGTGTGCACATCGCCTCGCCGTCGCTGCGCAACTGGGCGCTCTTTGATCACGCCTTCCCCAAGGACGTGCTGACCGACTTCGCATTCATCGAGCACAGCTTCGGGCTGACGCCGGCGGGGGCTGATCGCTGATGCTCGAGTGGATCTATCGGGGCCTGCGCAAGCGCAGGATCACCACCCGGTATCCGCGTGTCCCCGAGCCCGCTCCCGAGGGCTTTCACGGCAGGATCGACGTCGCAAGCGGCGAGCCCGTCTCGCTCCCGGTCGCCGGGGTGTGCCCGACCGGGGCGATCACCGTTGACGGCGCCGGCCGCGTGTCGCTCGATCGTGGTCGCTGCATCCTCTGTGGCGAGTGCGTCCGCGCGCTGCCCTCAGTGTTCGCGTTCGCCTCCGTGTATGAGACCGCCGCACGCTCGCAGCACGCGCTGCTCGCCGGCCCAGGCGCTGACCCGGCCTCTGCCGAGCCGGGCCGCGGAACGCTCGCAGACCAAGCCGGGATGCTGCGCCGCTCGGTCCATGTGCGTCACATCGACTGCGGCTCCGACGGGGCGGAGGAGTGGGAGATCATCGCGCTGTGGAACCCCTACTACGACATTCAGCGCCTCGGCTTCTTCCTCACCAACTCCCCCAGGCACGCCGACGTGCTGCTTGTGACCGGACCGATCACCGGCCCGATGCGCGCGCCGCTTGAGCGCACCTGGGAGGTGATGCCGCAGCCCAAAGCACTGGTGGCGGTCGGCACCGACGCTTGCGGCGGCGGGCTGCACGCCTGGGGTGGGGTTGACCGGATCCTGCCGGTTGACGTGTACGTCCCGGGCTCGCCGCCAGCGCCGATCGCGATCATGCACGGCCTGCTCTTGGCGGCCGGGATCCTGACGGCGGGACAGGTGAGCGCGTGAGCGCGCTCTACGGGATCGCGATGGGCGCGCTCGCGCTGGCGGTGCTGCTGGCGTGGCTTGGGCCACCACGCTGGCGCGAGCGCCTTGGGGCGCTGGCGTCCGCCGTCGGGTGCGTGCTGCTCGTGATCGTCGGCCTCGCGGCGGCGCTTGGTGGTGCGGCGCCGGTCGTTGACCTCGGCTCCTGGCTCGGGTTCGGGCACAGCGCCCTGCGCGCCGACGGCCTTTCAGGGATCTTCCTGGCGCTCACCGGGGTCACCGGTGCCGCGGTCTCACTCGCCTACGCGGAGCTGCCCGCCGGGCGCTGGCTGACAACGCTCGCGAGCGCGCTGGTGCTCTTCATCGCGGTCGCGATCGGCGCTGACAACGGCTTTCTGTTCTTCCTGGCCTGGGAGGCGATCACGCTCTGCGTGTACCTGATCGCGAGCGCCGGAGGGACCCCCGAGGACCTGCTCGGCGGCTACCTCACCGGGGGCCTGGCGAAGCTCGGCGGCGCCGCGCTGCTGGTCGCCTTCGCGCTGCTCTACGCGCACACGCACAGCTTCTCGATCGCGGCGTGGCGCCACGCCCAGCTCTCGGCGGGAACCCGGGATGTGCTCTTTGCGCTGTTCTTGGTCTGCTTTGCGACCAAGGTCGGGATGCTGCCCTTGCAGGGCGGGCTGCCCGCCGGCTACAGCTCCGCGCCGAGGCTCGGCGCCGCGTCGCTGTCGGTCGCGCTGTGCGCCGGCTTCTACGGCATCTGGCGCTTTGAGTTCGACGTGCTCGGGCCGCTGCCGACCGGCTGCGGCGACGCGCTGCTGATCCTCGGCGCGCTCACCGCGGTCACGGGGATCGCCTACGCGCTGGCCCAGGACGACCTGCGCCGGTTCTTGGGCTACTCGACCGTCGAGCACGCGGGCGTGGCGCTGATCGGCTTTGCGGTGGCGCTGCTCGGGCTCGCCGCCCACGACCGCACCTTGGCGGCCGCCGGCCTTTTGGCGAGCACGCTGCACGTCTGCGCGCACAACCTCTCAAAGACGCTGGCGCTGATCAGCATCGACCGTGTGGCCCTGGCGAGCGGCGAGCGCACACTCGACCCGCTCGGCGGGCTGTCGCGCCGCATGCCGTTCAGCGCCGTGTCGCTGGGGCTGGCGACGCTGACCCTGGCGGCGATCCCGCCGCTGGGCGGGTTCGTCAGCGAGTGGTTCACCTTCCAGGCGCTGCTGCAGGCCTTCCGGATGCCGACGCTGCTCTCCAGGCTGCTGTGCGCGCTCGCCGCGGCGACGCTCGCGCTGACCGCCGGGCTCGGTCTGCTTGCCTTCGCGAAGTACTACAGCTTCATCTTCCTGGGGGGCGCGCGCGAGCGGCTCTCGCATCTGCGCGAGCCCTCGCGCTGGCCGTTGGGGGCCGGCGCGCTGGCGGTCATCGTCCTGTTCCTCGGCACCGTGGCGCCGTGGGAGATCCACGCGATCGGGTCGGGCTTGCGGCCGTTGCTCGGCTTCAACCTCGCGGGCACCACGATCAGCCGCCCGCTGGTG
>JAJZID010000311.1 GCA_021810705.1 Actinomycetes bacterium | reverse complement strand
CAGCCCACCCGTGCGCGACCCACCCGTGCGCGACCCACCCGTGCGCGAGGCTCAGAAGAAGCCGACACGGCCAATCGGCCAGTAGGTCGCGAAGGCGACGCCGATGATCCACTTCTGCGGCACCGGCCCCCAGAAACGGCTGTCCAGAGAATCGCCACGGTTGTCCCCCATCATGTAGTACTCACCGGGCGGAACGACGATTGTCTTGACAAACGTGCAGTCGGCCGGCGCACTGGAGCTGCAGGGGATGAACCCTGGGATGCTCGCGTTCCGGTTCGGGTGGTAGCCAAAGTTTTCGCGTCTGCCATTGAGGTAGACGTAGCCGTCAAGGATCTTCAGATGGTCGCCGGGCAGTCCCACCACCCGCTTCACGAAGGTGACCTTTGCCTCGGTCGGGAGGTTCCTGTCACAGGCCTGCGGATGCCCGCCGCCCTGGTTCGGGTTGCCGCAGATGCCGTCGCCGACCGCACCGGTCGGCGGATGAAACACGACGATGTCGCCGAGGCCCGGGTGAGTATCCAGGCGGTTTACGAGAATTCTCTGCCCAATCGCGAGCGTTGGAATCATTGATCCGCTCGGGATCCGATACGGCTTCACCAGAAACGCCTGTACGAGCAGCGCAAGCCCGATCGCAACGGCCACGGTCACCACAAGCTCGACGCCGCTGGCGATGAGGCCCTTGGGCTTCTTCGCCGTGGACGTCACCGGCCACGTCCTCCCGAAACCGATGTCCGTCAGGCCTCGTCGGTGGCGGCGGCCGGGTCAGGCTCGGCGCGCTCGACGTCTGCCACGGCTTCGCCCTGCGCCCCAACCTCTGGCTCGGCCACGACCTCTGGCTCGGCCACGACCTCTGGCTCGGCCACAACCTCTGGCTCGGCCACAACCTCTGGCTCAACGAACGCCGGGCCATACAGAAGCTCACGCTCCACAACCTCTTCCGGGCCGGTGTTGCGACGCTCGCGCACCCGTGCGCGCTTGCCAACCCGATCCCGTAGGTAGTAGAGCTTGGCACGGCGAACGTCGCCGCGAGCGGCGACCTCGATCCGTTCGATCTTCGGCGAGTGCAGCGGGAAGGTCCGTTCCACACCCACGCCGAACGAGTTCTTGCGCACGGTGAACGTCTCACGTGCACCGTGCCCCTGGCGCTTGATCACGATTCCCTCAAACACCTGGGTGCGCCGGCGCGTGCCTTCGATCACCTGAAAGTGGACACGCAGGCGGTCGCCAGCGTCAAACTGGGGTACTCGACGGAGCTGTGCTCGCTCCAGGCTCTCGATGACAGTGCTCATTGCTCGTGCTCGGTACCGGCGGCGGAGCGTCGCCGGTGTCGGGGTTTGGAAGTTGAGCGCGCCTCTGGGCGCGCGGCGGCCTATGGTAGCGGACGCGGCTCAGCTGCCGGGCGCCGGCCCGGGCACACGCCCGCCCGCCTGGGCCTCAGCACGTGACCGAGACTGCTCAAGCCGCCAATTCCGGATGTTCGCATGGTGGCCGGAGAGCAACACCTCCGGTACCGGCCATCCTCGGTAATCACTTGGTCGCGTGTAGTGCGGGTACTCCGGCGCACCCGCGAGCGCCGGGCTGAAGGACTCCTCGAGCGCCGAGTCGTCGTGCCCAAGCGCACCCGGCAGCTTGCGCAGAATCGCATCGCAGACCACCATTGCCGCCAGCTCGCCGCCGGCCAGCACGTAGCGCCCGATCGAAAGCCGTTCGCTGGCCAGGTGTTCAAGCACGCGTTCATCAAACCCCTCGTAGCGACCACAGAGCAGCGTCAGGGACTCCTCAGCGGCGAGCTCATCGACCACCGCGTCGTCGAGCAACCTGCCGCCCGGCGTGAGCGCGACCACCCGGCGGCGCTCGCGCAGCTCGACGGGGTCAATGCCATATCGGGCGCGCAGGGCCGCATCGACGACATCCACCCGCAGCACCATGCCAGCCCCTCCCCCGAAGGGCGTGTCGTCGACCTGCCCGCCGCCAAGCGGGGTGTGGTCACGATAGTTGACGCACTCAAGCGTGCCACCGGCGGCGAGCACGTTGCGCACGTGGCGCTGCTGGCGAAACCATTCAAACCACTCCGGAAAGAGCGTGAAGACGTCGATCTCCATCTCAGGCCTCGCCAAGGAAGGCGAGGTTCACGTCCATCACGCCAGCGCCTGGGTCAACCGTCCGGACCGCGTCTGAGACGAGGGGCACGAGCAACACCTCACCACCCTCACGCACCACCTCCAGCACCTCGCACGATGGCAGTGCCAGCAGCCGTCTGACGACGCCGACCGGCGCGTCACCGTCGACCACACGCAACCCCTCCAGATCCTCAGCCCACCACTCGTCGTCTGAGAGCTCCGGCGCAGCCGCGCGCGGGACGAGCAGCTGCGCGCCGTGCAGGGCCCTCGCCGCCTCGCGGTCGGCACAGCCCTCGACGCCGAGGATCAGACGCTGCCTGTGCCCGGCTCGGCGCACGATCGCCCGCTGTGCACCGGCCAGGTTGACCTCCGTGACCGCCTGCAGAAGCACGGGGTTTGCCTCCGCCACGAGAAAGCTCCCATCCAGACCATGGGGCCTTCCGACCCGTCCGGCCTGTAACCAACCCCCGCCCGCGGCCGCCTCAGGCACCCGCTCGCCTAGTCGACTATGTCGATGAAGACGCGGTGGCCCTGACGCGCGGAGGCAGCCTTCACCACGGTCCGCAAAGCCGAAGCGGTACGTCCGCGCCGGCCAATCACGTTGCCGTAGTCCTCGCGCGCTACGGCGAGCTCCAGCATGACGCTGCCGTCTTCCTCGGCCGACTCCTTGACGCTGACCGCGTCAGGCTCCGCGACCAGGCCACGGGCCAGAAACTCAAGCAGCTCGCGCGGCGAGGGGACGGCTTCGCTCAAGCGGTGATGCCCTGCGTCTTCAGGAGCTTTTTGACCGTCTCCGATGGCTGTGCGCCACGGTCCAGCCAGTCGCGGACGCGGCCCTCATCGATCACGATCGTCGAAGGTTCGGTCTGTGCGTTGTAATGCCCGACGGTCTCGATCACGCGGCCGTCGCGCTTTGAGCGCTGGTCCGCGACAACAACCCGCCACATGGGGTTCTTGCGTCC
>JAJZID010000310.1 GCA_021810705.1 Actinomycetes bacterium | reverse complement strand
TGCCCACGCCGAAGGGCAGCTCCCGCACGCCGGTCGTGCGCTCAAGCGCGGTCGCGGTGGTCTCGTAGATCGTGTCGCTTGAAGGGTCGTAGACCTCGAGCCTGTCGCCCGCAACGACCGTTGCGCCCCCGGCGCTGGGGGAGCTTGCGAGCAGCCGCAGCTCAGCGCCCTGCCGCGAGGTTTCGATGATCGACGTCGCGGGAGCCCGCTGCCACTGGACCTTGCCACCACCGCTCGGCGCCAAACCGGTCAGCACGCGCTGGACCACGATCGCGCCGTCCTGTCCACCGGCCAGCAGCAGAGCGACGAGCACAACCGCAGCTGCCGCAAGCGCCATCGGCGCGAGCGCCAGCGTCGCGTGAGCGCCGCGGGGGTCTGGCCGTTGCATGCCGGCATTATCTCGCTCGCGCAGGCTGGCTATGCTCAGATATAGATATGAAGAGCGATATTCACCCCAACTACGTCGAGTCCCACGTCACCTGCACGTGTGGCAACAGCTTCACGACCCGCTCGACCAAGCCCCAGATCCACGTCGAGATCTGCGCTGAGTGCCACCCGTTCTACACCGGCAAGCAGAAGCTGGTGGACACCGGCGGGCGCGTCGAGCGTTTCCAGCGCCGTATGGCCAAGGGTCGCGTGGCGGCCGCCAAGGCCGGCGCGAACGCCTAGAACTCACCTACGCCGGCGAGCACTCGCCCGCGGATGCTCGACGACCTCGTAAAACAGATCGAGTCGCGCTTTGCTGAGCTCGAGGCTGAGCTCGCGGACCCGGCCGTGATCGGCGACCGTGAACGTTTCACGGCCGCCTCACGCGCCTACCGCGAGCTCGAGCCGGCAGCGAAGCTCGCCACCGAATACCGGCACGCCGCCGACGACCTGGCCGGCGCGCGCGAGCTCCTGGCCGAGGATGGTGAGGACGCCGACCTCAGGGAGCTCGCGCGCAGCTCGAGCGAGCGGCTCGCGGAGCTCGAGGAGGAGATCCGCCTGGCGATGGTCGAGCGCGACCCCAACGACGACAAGAACGTGATCATCGAGGTCCGCCCCGGCGTCGGCGGGGACGAGGCGGCGCTCTGGGCCGGTGACGTGTACAGGATGCTCACCCGCTATGCGGAGCGCCGCGGCTTCAAGACCGAGCCGCTCGAGCTCGGCGACGGCACCTACACGTTCGCGGTCAAGGGCGACGGTGCCTACTCGGTCTACAAGTTTGAGGGCGGCACCCACCGGGTGCAGCGCGTGCCCGAAACCGAGTCGCAGGGGCGCATTCACACCTCGACCGCTACCGTGGCGGTCCTGCCCGAGGCAGACGACGTGGACGTGCAGGTTGACCCGGGCGACCTGCAGATCGACGTCTACCGCTCCTCCGGACCCGGCGGCCAGTCGGTCAACACGACCGACTCCGCCGTGCGCATCACGCACAGGCCGTCGGGCATCGTCGTCTCGATGCAGGACGAGAAGTCGCAGCTGCAGAACCGCGAGAAGGCGATGCGAGTGCTGCGCGCCCGCCTCTATGAGCGCGCCCTGGCCGAGCAGCAGGCGCAGCTGGCCGCGTCGCGCTCGGCGCAGGTCGGTGCCGGCGACCGGTCCGAGAAGATCCGCACCTACAACTTTGGCGAGCGTCGCGTCAAGGACCACCGCATCAACCTGCTGCTGCACAACCTCGACGCGATCCTGATGGGCGAGCTTGACGAGTTCACCGAGGCGCTGCAGGACGACGAGAAGCGCAGACGCCTGGAAGACGCGGCGGCGTGACCACGCTTGGCGAGGAGCTGGCGGCTGCCACCGCGGCACTCGCTGAGGTCGGCTGCGAGAGCCCCCGGCTCGACGCCGAGCTGTTGCTGGCCCACGTGCTCGCAACCGACCGCGCGCAGCTCGTGCTGCGCAGCGGCGAGGAGGCAAGCGGCGAGCTGCGCACACGCTATTTGGCGATCCTGACCCGCCGCGTCAAGCGTGAGCCGGTCGCCTACATCCTCGGCCGCCGGGCGTTTCGGCAGATCACGCTCGCGGTCGACGCGCGCGCGCTGATCCCACGGCCCGAGACCGAGCTGCTCGTCGAGGTCGGCCTGGAACTGCCCCACGGCACGCGTGTCGCCGACATCGGCACCGGCTGCGGCGCGGTCGCGCTGGCGCTCGCCAAGGAGCGCCCGGACCTTGAGCTGATCGGTGCCGACATCAGCGACGGCGCACTGCAGCTCGCGCGCATGAACGCACAGCGCCTGGGGCTTGCGGTGGGGTGGGTGCGCTCCGACCTGCTCTCCGAGGTGAGCGCACCGGTGCTGCTCGCCAACCTGCCCTACGTCGCCGACCTCGAGCCGCTGCCCCCGGACGTGGCGCTCTATGAGCCGCGCCAGGCGCTCTTCGGTGGCCCCGACGGGCTCGATCTTATCCGCCGGCTGATCATCCAGGCCGGCGAGCGCCCCGAGGTAGAGCTCGTCGCCCTCGAGGTCGGCCACACCCAGGCCGACGCCGTCTCGGCGCTGCTTGCCCAAGCGGGCTTTCGCTCAACCGAGCGCCGGCGGGACCTGGCCGGCATAGAGCGGGTCGTGGTGGGGCGGCGGTGAGCGCGTTTGAGGCCGTGATCGGCCAGGGCGGCGTCGTCCTGTTCCCCTCAGACACGGTCTACGGCCTCGCCTGCGACCCCACAAGCCAGACGGCGATCGAGCGACTCTACGCGCTCAAGGGCAGGCCGCCCGACAAGGCCGCCGCGATCATGTTCTTTGACCTTGAGGCGGCGCTTGACGCGCTGGGCGAGCTTGGTCCAAACACGCGACGGGCGCTTGAGGCGCTGATGCCGGGCGCGGTCACGGCGCTTTTGCCAAACCCCGCGCGGCGCTTTGCGCTCAGCGCCCGCGCCGATCCGCAGACGCTCGGGCTGCGGGTCGTGAGCGTCCCGGCGCTCGCGGGCGTGCAGGTGCCGGTGCTGCAATCGAGCGCGAACCTCTCGGGTGGGGCCGACGCCCGCAGGCTGAGCGAGGTGGCGCCGGCCATCCGGGCCGGCGCCGACCTGGTGATCGACGGTGGTGAGCTGCCGGGCGTGGCCTCCACGGTCGTTGACCTGCGCGCCTACGAGCAGGAGGGTGTCTGGTCTG
>JAJZID010000309.1 GCA_021810705.1 Actinomycetes bacterium | reverse complement strand
CCAAGCTGCCTGCGTATTCCGGCGATTGTGACCGGCTATTCCGGCTGAACGTGACCGGGGATTCCGCCGGGTCGGCGCTGGGTGGGTTTCTTACTCCGATCGGTCACGTTGCGTCAACGTCTGCGGCTCTGTGATCCGGTCTGGGCGGTTTGTTTCACGGGTCGCCCGTAGCGCGGTCTGATCGCCCGAAGGGCGGGCAGAAGCGCCTGCGCGGACACGTCGACGCAGTGGTGAGCCGATCACAGCTTCAGCCTTTCACAGCTTCCTTGGGGACACCTGCGCGTTTGCGCATCGACTCTTTGCCCTGCAGGTGGATCTTGTGCGAGCGATGGATCAGCCGATCCATGATCGCGTCGGCGAGGGTCGGGTCGTTCAGGTACTCATGCCAGTGCTCGATGGGCAGCTGGCTGGTCACGATCGAGGAGCGCGAGCCGACGCGATCATCGAGCAGCTCGAGCAGATCGTTGCGCTCGCGCGGGCCGATCGGACTGATGGCGAAGTCATCGATGACGAGCAGCTGTATTTTGGCAATGGCAGCGAGGCGCTTGCGGAAGCTGCCGTCGGCGTGACAGAGGGCGAGCTCCTCGAACAGGCGCGGGGCGCGCACGTACCAGGCCGAGAGGCCGGCACGGCAGGCCTGATGCGCCAGCGCGCACGCCAGGTAGGTCTTGCCGGCGCCGGTTGCCCCGTGGATCAGCAGGTTCTGGCTCTGGCCGATCCACTCGCAGGAGGCGAGGCTGGCGAGCTGTGCGCGGTCGAGCCCGCCGCGGCCGCGGTAGTCGATGTCCTCGAGCGCAGCGGCACGCTCCTTCGGCTGGCAGGCCTTCCACAGCCGTCCCATGCGGCGGTTTTCCCGGTAGAGCGCCTCGCGTTCGAGCAGCAGCGCGATGCGCTCCTCGAAGGCGAGCTGCTGGGCGGTGGTCGTGGTCATCTGCTCGCTCAGCGCGAGCGCCATGCCGTGCAGCTTCAGGCGGTTCAGTGCATCGAGGGTGGGTTGGATGAGCATGGATCATCATCTCCTTCGGTAGTTGACGGCGTGGCCGTCTCGGTGGTGGCACGGAAGTACTGCGCCCCGCGCACGTTGGCGTGCGTGAGCGAGGCGGTGGGCGCGGCCGTGTCCGCGCCGGGGAAGAGCTCAGGGTGCTGGTCGAGCTTGGCCTCGAGGATCGCCTCGATGCGCTTGCGGGTCGGGGAACCGAGCGTCAGTGCCCGGCGGCAGGCGGCCTCCAGGCGCGCCTCGCCGTAGGTTTTGGCGAGGCTCAAGAGCCCCAGGCAGGTCCGGTAGCCCTGCTCGGGGTGCGGCCTGTTGTCGAACTGCCATTGCACCACCGCGCGTGTGCCCGGGCCGATCTTCTCGCCCCAGTTGAGCAGCCGGCCCGGCGTCCACTGCGCATGCCGCCGGTGCGACTCGGGCATGTGCTCAGGCAAGGTGGTGTGCTTGCCGCGCTGGTAGGAGCGCGCATGCGCCGCGACACGGCGGCCCTTGAACAGGCACTCGATGGCAGAGGCCGTCATGCGCACGTGCACGTACTGGCCAACCAGCTGGTGCGCCACGCTGTAGTAATGCCCATCGGCCTCGACATGGTAGTCGATGCCGACCTTGGCTTTGAGCCACTCGGCGTACTCGTAGCGCCGCTCGGGGAGTGCCTTCATCGCCGGCCGGTCGATCGACTCGAACGCCTCGGCGCGAGAGCCGGGCAGCTTCTTGAACGGACGGTGGTTCAACTCGAGGAGGAGCGTTGCGATCGCGGCGTTGAGCTCGGCGAGGGAGAAGAACTGCCGGTTGCGAAGACGCGCCAGGATCCAGCGCTGCACCACGAGCACGTGGCTCTCTGCGATCGCTTTATCACGGGGCTTGTACGGCCGCGCCGCGATGATCGCGCACCCGTAGTGACGCGCCATATCGCCGTACGTGGAGTTCTCCTCCGGCTCGTAGCGGCAAGCCTTCTTTATCGCGCTCTTGAGGTTGTCTGGCGTCAGGATCTCTGGCACGCACCCCAGGTGCTCGAACATCCGGATGTGCGAGCCGATCCAGTCGGGAAGCTGCTGCGTCCAGGTCGCCTCCGCGTAGGTGTACTTGCTTGCGCCCATCGAGGCGACAAAGATCTGCGCGCGCAGGATCTCCCCGGTCACAGCGTTGATCACCGGAACGGTGTCGCCACTGTAGTCGATGAACAACTTCTCCCCGGCCCGATGCGTCTGGCGCATCGAGCGGGCGAGGCTCTCGCGGAAGCGCTGGTAGTGCCAGCAGAACTGGCTGTACTGGTAGGCCCGCTCACCGTGCGCGCCGCGGTACTCCTCCCAGAGCAGCTGCAGCGTCACCCCTTTGCGCTTGAGCTCCTGGTGCACGTACGCGTAGTCGGCGTGCGTGTATTGCTCGAGCTTGACGACCTGGGGGAACAGCCGCCGCTCGAGGGCGGCATCATCGAGCTGCTCGGGCAGCGGCCAGCTCAGACCCTGCTCGCTCGAGCGCTGCACGTACTTGCCGACCGCGCCCTTGGACAGGCCCGTGGCCGCCGCGATCCGCTCGTGACTCAATCGCGCCTCGAACTTCAGGCGCAGAACTTCTCTGATTTTGCGCATGGCACTCCGCTTGGCTGGCATCGGCTCTCCCCGAGGGCAAATCGGGCAGCTTAGCCAGCGCTCTGGGGTCCAGCGCAGACCCGGCAGGATCGTTCCGGGGCAACGTGACCGGTCATTCCGGGATCGTGACCGGCGATTCCGGGCGCAAGCCCAAAATCGGTCACCTTCCAGCGGAATCAGCGGTCACGTTCGGCCGGAACGGCCGGTCACGTTCGTCCGGAATCAGCGGTCACGATGGGCCGGAATACGCAGGCTAAATCGTGGATCTCAAGACACAGCCCGGTGATACCAACGGTATTCGGATTACTGACCCGGATCAGACGATCCCGCCAGCCACGCGGCAGCACGGCCGTGTCCTCACCGACACCCTGAGCATAATAGCCGTAGAGTTCATGAAACGATGAACCCTCGCCGATGCTGCCATCAATCAAGTCCGCGAGTTCGGGGTGATTTTTTGGGAAGACGTCGGCCTCAGCTGAGACTAGCAAGGCTGTTGGTGCGTCGGGAAACTGGCCCAAAA
>JAJZID010000308.1 GCA_021810705.1 Actinomycetes bacterium | reverse complement strand
GCCACCCAGGCGGCCGGTCGCATCGCTTGCGCGCAGTCGTGCCCTGACAGCAACGGCGACCGCGGCCAACAGCTCGTCGCCGGCGCCATGCCCAAGGGTGTCGTTGTGCTGCTTGAAGTCGTCCAGATCGAACATCAAAAGCGCGCCGCTCAGGCCTCGGCGCTGGCAGCGGGTGAGGTGTCCGTCCAGCTCGCGCCCGAACGCGCGGCGGTTGAGCAGGCCGGTGAGCGGGTCGTGGTCGGCCAGGTGGCGCAGCTCCTCCAGACGGGCACGGCGCTCGGTCACGTCCTGCAGCTGACCGATGAAGTGCAGCGGCCGCCCGGCGGAGTCGGTGATCAGCGAGAGCCCGAGCTCAGCCCAGATCGTGTGCCCGTCGGCGTGCCTGTAGCGCTTCTCGCGCACGTGCTGGCGCTGGGATCCGGAGAGCAGCGCCTCCGCCACCAGGACGTCACCCTCCCGGTCATCAGGATGGGTCAGCTCACTGAAGGTGGTCGCCATCAGCTCCTGCTCGCTCATCCCGAAGATCTCGCAGAGCGCGCGGTTGACCCGCAGCGGACGGCCGCTCAGGTCGCTGATCCCCATGCCGATCAGCGCATCGTCAAAGGCGCGGCGCAACTGCTCCTCGGCCTGCACCCGCGCCGCCTGCTCGGCCCGTTCCTCGGTCACGTCCTGGGCGATGCCGAGCAGCCTGCCCGGCTGGCCGTCCTCGCGCGGGACGAACTCGGCGCGCAGACGGAAGATCCTGACGTCCTGCGGGTCGGCGATGAAACGCGCCTCCAACTCGAAGCTGGCGTCGCGCTGAAAGGCGCGCAGCACCAGCTCGCGATCGTCGGGGTGGAAGAGGTCGATCAGCTCCACGATCCGCGCCGGCCCGCGCGCCGGGTCGCGGCGCAGCAACCGGTACTGCTCCGCGGACCAGTCCATCCGGCCGGTCAGGCGGTCAGCCGCCCAGCTGCCGATCCGCCCGGCGGCCTGGCTGGTCTCCAGCAGCCATTGCTGCTCGGTGAGGCGCAGGCGGGCGGTGACCTCGTCGGTGACGTCGCGGATGATCAGGCAGGCCTCGATCACCTCGCCTGAGGCGTCGAGCACCGGCGAGCCGGAGGCCGACATGATCACACGGCGGCCGTCACGCATCGTGTAGGCCGTCTCGTGCGCCTCGATCGTCTCACCCTGGAGCACGCGCTCGAAGAGCGCGATCCGCTCCTGCCGCTCGCCAGCTGGCAGCAGCAGCCCCACCGGACGCCCGATGATGTCGCTGGCCAGCCGCCCGAAGAGGCGCTCGGCGGCGGCGTTGAAGCGGGTCACGAGCAGCCCGCGGCTGATCGTTACGATCGCGTCCGATGACAGCTCGACGAGGGTGGCGAGCGGTCGGCTGGAGTCATGCGCGCTGCGCGCCAGCGCAGCACGCAGCGCCCGGCCGAGCCGTGCCGGCTCGAGGTCGGCGGTCCCCGCCACCAGGCACTCCTGGGCGCCACGTGCGAACGCGGCCTGCGCCACCGCGTCCTCAGCGTTCGAGGTCAGGGCGATGATCGCCGTGGCGTGGGCGCTCGAGGCGACCAGCTGTAGCGCCTCCATGCCGACCTGGCCGCCGTCGCCGATATCCACGATCGTGACCTGCGACGGGGCGCGGTGCAGCGCCGCGACCGCCTCATCGGCTGAGCCCACGACCGAAACCTTCACGTTGGTCGCGCTCACCTGCCTGACCTGCTCGAGCACCGCGCGCAGGTGCACAGCCACCTCCTCCGCGGGGGTGGCCAACAGAACGCCGATGTCGCTATCGCTCAACGTCGCAGACTGCGATTCCAAAGAGTCAGAGTCTGAACGCTATTACATCTGCTCACGTGCGTCGCGCCCTGCTTGGCGCAACGCGCGTTGGCTCTCCGGGCTGCTTGGCGTACTGGGGCGGCCAGGGCGCGTCCCCGAGCCCGCGCTGCTCGTCATGGGCCACCAGCTCGAGCAGGCCCGCCAGCGGGCGAGCCGCCGCAGCGATGCCGGCCGCCGGGTCACCGCGCTCGACCAGCCGCGCCGGGACCGTGTCGATGCGCAGCTCGCCTGGCTCGACGTCCGGCACCTCGCTCCACTCAAGCGGCGTGGAGACACGCGCGTCCGGGGTCGCGCGCACGCTGTAGGCGCTGGCGACGGTGCGGTCGCGGGCGTTCTGGTTGTAGTCGATGAAGACGCCGTGGCGCTCCTCCTTCCACCACCTGCTGGTCGCCAGCGTCGGCAGCCGCCGCTCGACCTCGCGCGCGAGCGCGAGCGCGGCGCGGCGCACAGCGCCGAACTCGTGCTCGGCCAGGATCGGGACGTTGATGTGGATGCCGCGCGAGCCACTGGTCTTCGGGAAGCCGACCAGCCCGTGCTCTGAGAGCACCTCACGCACGCACAGCGCCACAGAGCGGACATCGGCAAAGCTCGCCTGCGGCGTCGGGTCGAGGTCGACGCGCAACTCGTCGGGATGGTCCAGGTCCGGGGCCCGGACCGGCCACGGGTTCCAGTCAATCACGCCGAGGTTGACGCCCCAGACCAGGTGGGCGGCGTCGTTTGGCAACAGCTCGCGCGCGGAGCGGCCGCTCGGAAAGGTGACGGTCGCGGTCTGCAGCCAGGCCGGCGCGGAGTCGGGCACGCGCTTCTGAAAGAACGGCTCCTCGCCGGCGCCGTTGACGTAGCGCTTGAGCACGGTGGGGCGGTCGCGCAGCTGGATGAGGATCGTGTCTGAGACCGCAAGGTAGTAGCGGACCAGGTCGAGCTTGGTCACCCCGCAGGCCGGGAAGAACACCTTCTGCGGGTTTGAGAGCCTGACCTCCCGGCCAGCCGCCTCGATCATCACCGACTCAGCCATCCTGTCCACAGCATGACGCGCCTGACAGCATGGCGCCATGACGCGCACGCACATTCGTGGCCTGCCGACCAGCGCACTGGTCGCCCCCGACAGCTTCAAGGGCACCTTCTCGGCGCTCGCGGTCGCCCAGGCGCTCCAGCGAGGGCTGGTTGCCAGCGGGCAACCAGCCGAGTGCTGCCCGCTGGCCGACGGGGGCGAGGGGACGCTCGCGGCGCTCGCCGGACCGCTCGGGCTCCAGTTGCACAGTGTCGGGGTCAGCGACCCGCTCGGGCGGGC
>JAJZID010000307.1 GCA_021810705.1 Actinomycetes bacterium | reverse complement strand
CTCTGGTTCGTGGCTGCGCTCCGTGCCGTCAACGTGGTCGCCTCGCTGCTGCTGTCACCATCCGGACAGACACGCGTGAGCGTGCCGTTCAGCCCGTACTGCGTGACCCGGGTCAGATTCGGCAGGGTCGCATCCATCGTCTCCACCGGAGACACGATTCAGGGCACGCTCAAGAAGAACGTGCGTGATCCGACAGGCGAACGCAAAACGAGCGAGACCAAGCTGTTCACAACCCAGATTCCGACCTTCTGAAATAACAACGAGGTGGCGGCACTGCTGGAGACAGACCACGTTCAGATCAGCGCGCAAACGACGGTGCGCACCACGTCGGTGGCGCCGTTGATCCTGCTGGGGTTCGGGCCGACTCTGCTGATCGTCGGCCTGCTTGTGTTCTTCATTCGACGCGCCGCAAAGTCCGGTGGCGGCATGGGCGCGCTCAGCAGCTTCGGGCGCACGAAGGCGCGCCGGATCGATCCGGCCACGATCAGGATCACGTTTGAGGATGTGGCTGGCATCGACGAGGCAAAGTCGGCGCTGACCGAGATAGTCGACTTCCTGCTGGACCCGGCTCGATACGGACGGCCCGGTGGACGGATGCCGCACGGAGTGCTCTTGTCCGGCCAGCCCGGGACCGGTAAGGACGCTGTTGGCGCGCGCGGTGGCGGGCGAGGCACACGCTGCATTCTTCTCGATCTCGGCCTCAGAATTCATCGAGGCGATAGTGGGCGTGGGGGCATCGCGCGTGCGCGACCTGTTCGCCAAGGCCAGGGGGGCCGCCCCCTCAATCGTGTTCATCGACGAGCTCGATGCAATCGGTCGCTCGCGCCAGGCCTCTGTCTCGTTGGCTGGCGCCAATGACGAGCGTGAGCAGACACTCAACCAGATTCTGAGTGAACTCGACGGCTTCGAGCCCGCGGAGGCGGTCGTCGTGCTGGCGGCGACCAACCGCCCAGAGGTCCTCGACCCGGCGCTGCTGCGCCCCGGAAGGTTCGACCGTCGTGTCGCCGTGCAGGCTCCCGATCGCGTGGGCCGCCGTCGAATCGTAGAGGTCCGCACCCGCGCCATCCCGCTTGCTGGCGGCGTCGACCTCGCGGCGATAGCTGCGACAACGCCGGGCATGGTCGGGGTTGACCTGGCCAACCTGGCCAACGAAGCAGCGCTGCAGGCCGCACGGCGCAACCACCAAAGGGTTCAGACGGCTGACTTCACGGATGCACTCGAGAAGATCCTCCTGGGAGCACCGCGCGGGATCGTGCTCTCCTCAGTAGACCGCGAGCGCACCGCCTACCACGAAGCCGGCCATGCACTCATCGGCATGCTCACGCCAGGCGCTGACCCGGTGCGCAGGGTCTCAATCATTCCTCGTGGCGGTGCGCTCGGAGTGACGCTCTCGACGCCAGACGACGACCGAGTCTCCCACACCCGCGAGGACCTGGTCGGAAAGATCGAGGCCGGGCTCGGTGGCCGGGTCGCCGAGGTAGCGGTCTACGGCACTATCACCACCGGCGCCGAGTCCGACATCGAACTCGTCACCGCGATCGCTCGGCAGATGGTCGGTCGCTGGGGGATGAGCGAAGCAATCGGGTTTGTAACCGTGATCCCGAGCGAGACGGGCAATGCGTTCGGATCCGTGCGCGAGACCTCAGAAGCCACGCAGCAGCTCATCGACGCGCAGGTACGCCAGCTGATCGACCGGCTCACAGCCATGTGATCGAGCTGGTCGGCCAGCACCGCGATCAGCTCGAGGCACTCGCCGCGGCGCTTCTGAAGCAGGAGACGCTCGACGAGGCTGACGCCTACGCCGCAGCCCGACCGCCCAGCAAGGTCCCCGTGTCCGTGGCCATCGCTATCGGTGCCGCCCGGCCCGAGCCCCTGCATCCCGATTCGGAGTCGGTCTCTGCCGGCGCTAACGGTCATGGCCGAACGCGGAGCTCGAAGGCCTGAGCGCATACCACACTGTTGCCGGATGCGGCGGCCACAAGCGTGGTTCTGTCACCAGGCCCATCGCCGCTCCGGATCAGCGTACGGTCACCGGTGAGCTGGCCCTGCGGCCAGGATCAGGGGCCAGGCCTGAAAGCCACCAACGACGCACTCTGCGTCACGAGGCGCGAGGCGAGGGTTACCCGGCCTCGACTGCAGGGCCGGTGTTCTGGCCGAGCCAGAGGTGCGGTGTGAAGCTGCGCCACTGGCAGGGATATGCCGGTCGCCTACGCCGTTTGAAGCCAACCCCCACGGCGGGTTGAGCCGCGTTACGATCCCAGGCGTGGCGGGCCTGACGCCCTACATCCTCTTCGACGGCACCGCACGCGAGGCGCTCTGGTTCTATGCCACCGTTTTCGGTGGCCAGCCGCGGTTTCACACCTTCGCCGAGTTCGGTCGTAGCGACGGCCCGGCAGGCGCGATAGCACACGGCTACCTCGCGGACTCGGCCGTACCGCTCTTCGCCTCGGATGTCAGCGCTGGCGAGCCCGCGGTTCGTACCCAGGGACTGATGCTTGCGCTGCTGGGCACCGCCGAGCCAGACACCATGCGCCGGTGGTTCTCCGCCCTGGCCGACGGAGGCAAGGTTGTTGATGATCTGCAGCGGCGGCCCTGGGGTGACTTTGACGGTCAGGTGCGTGATCGTTATGGACTGCATTGGCTCATAGGCTTTGAGGGTCACGAGGCCAATGGCTGACCAATCACAGGTGCTTGGCAGTCTGCGGTCGGTCGACGGGCACGGCGTCGTGCGGATGGAGCTTCGCCTCGACGTCGGCATCGAGGAGGTTTGGAGAGCTCTCACCGATCCCAGTGCACTCATCCACTGGTTCGGAGAGCTGCAGGGCGAGCCCTCGGCTGGAGGCGAATTTCGTGTCCGCGTCATCCTCTCGGGAGAGCGCACGGGCACGGTGGAGGCGTGTAGCCCTCCGCAGCACCTGCTGCTGAGCATGCGCGATCCCGATCCCCAGCCCGGACAGCCGGCGCAGACCACGATCGAGGTGCAGCTGACTGCGGAGAGCTCCCAGACCAAGCTGGTCTGGGAGCAGCGGGGCTTGCCAGAGCACCTGCTCGCGGCATACGGCACGGGCATCCAGATCCACGTCGAACATCTGGAGGACCATCTGCACGGTCGCGAGC
>JAJZID010000306.1 GCA_021810705.1 Actinomycetes bacterium | reverse complement strand
CCGGCCCAGTTCAACGAACAGTCGGACCTCGACACGTACCCGCGCGACGAGCGGCGCGACGCGATGATCGCCGCGGAGGAGAACGTCGACCTCCTGTTCGCGCCCACGGCGGCTGAGATGTACCCGCGGGGCTTCGCCACAACCGTGCACGTCGGTGGGGTCGCCAGCGGGCTGGAGGGCACGCAACGCGGCCCCGGGCACTTCGACGGCGTGGCCACCATAGTCACGAAGCTGCTCACGATCGTCGCCCCGGACGTCGCCTACTTCGGGCAGAAGGATGCTCAGCAGGTCTCGGTCGTCCGCCAGCTCGTGAGTGATCTCAACCTACCGCCGGAGATCGTCGCCTGCCCGACCGTGAGAGAGGCCGACGGCCTCGCGATGTCCAGTCGCAACGCGCTGCTCGACGCCTCGGAGCGACAGCGTGCGCTCGCGCTGTACCGCGCGCTGAACGCCGCCCAAGAGCTGGTCAGCGGCGGCGAGCGCAGAGCCGCGACGGTCCTCGCCGCCGCCGCCGCCGAGCTTGAGCAGGCCTCACTCAACCCCGACTATTTGGCGCTCGTCGACCCATCCACGTTCGCAGCCGTCAGCTCGGTCGACGGTCCGACGCTCGCACTTGTCGCGGCCCGCGTGGGGTCGGTGCGCCTGATCGACAACCAACTGCTTGTTTGAGGAGGAAAGGACCATGCAAGTCACATTGCCTGCGTTGCACGACAAGTACGAGCGCGCCGAGCCGCTCGTGATGGTCACCGCCTACGACTTTCCCGGCGCCCGCGCCGCGGAGGCGGCCGGCGTCGACCTGGTGCTGGTCGGCGATTCCGGCGCTGAGATGGTGCTCGGCTACTCCTCGACGGTCGGTGTCAGCACCGAGGAGATGCTGATGTTGACGGCAGCCGTGCGGCGAGGCCTGCACGACCCGTTTCTGATCGCCGACCTGCCGTTCGGCTCCTACGAGGCCACGGACGAGCAGGCGGTTCTAACCGCCGCGCGGTTCGTCAGAGAGGCGGGCGCACAGGCGGTCAAGCTTGAGCGCGGCAACGCGACGTCGGTCGCGCGCGCGCGGGCGATCGTGCAGGCAGGGATACCGGTGATGGGCCACGTGGGACTCACACCCCAGAGCGCCACTGCGCTCGGCGGCAACCGCGCCCAGGGCCGCAGCGGCGCGGCCGCAACGCGGATTGCTCAGGAGGCGCTGGCGCTCCAGGAGGCGGGCTGCTTTGCGATCGTGCTTGAGGCGATACCCGCCGCCGTAACCGAAGAGCTGGTGCGCCTGCTCACCATCCCAACGATCGGCATCGGCGCCGGGCCCGCGACCGCGGGCCAGGTGCTCGTGCTCCACGACCTGCTCGGAATCCGCGAGGGAACCGGAGCCCGCTTCGTGCGGCGCTACGCGGATCTCGGGCCCGAGATGATCACGGCGCTTGGCGCCTATGCCGACGACGTGCGGGAGCGGCGCTATCCGGCAGCTGAGCACTGCTACACGATCGACCCCGCCGAGCTGGCCGAGTTTCGCGCCGCGCTCGGTAGGCCATAAGATCCACCGGGTGAACTACTTTGAGCTGTTCGAGGAGGCCGGCCGCAACGCGCTGGCCAGTGCTGCGCTGCTCGAGCAGCTGCTGGACGACTACCCGGATACGCGAGGGCTTGCCAAGGAGATCCGCGACCGTGAGCACGAAGGTGACCGGATCACCCATGAGATCCTGTACGGACTAAACCAAACCGGCAAGGCACCGATCGACAGCCAGGATGTGCTCGGTCTGGCCTCAGCGCTCGACGACATCACCGACTACGTCGACGAGGTGGCGGACTATCTGGGCCTCTACCGCATCGAGGCACCGATGGAGCAGGCCGTCCAGCTGGCCGGAGTCCTACACCAAGCCACCGTCCAGATCGCAGACGCAATGGCGCGACTGCCCGGTTTCGCGGACATATCGGCCCAGACGGTGGAGATCAACCGCCTCGAGAACGAGGGTGACCGCATCAGCCGCGAGGCGATCGCCTCGCTGTTTCACGGTGGTATCGACCCGATGGTCGTGATCCGCTGGAAGGACCTGTTCGAGCGCCTGGAGAACGCGATCGACGCCACCGAGCGCGTCGCTCACATCCTCGAGGCGATCGTCATCAAAAACTCCTGATTACCCGCGCTGGCGCGCCCGCCGCGACCGAGAAGGGCGGGATGTCAGCCGTCACCACCGAGTTGGCGCCGATCACGCAGCGCTCACCGACGGTCACGCCGCTGGTGATGACCACGTGGGCGCCACACCACACGTTGTCGCCGACCCGCGTCGGCCCCTTGGTGGTGAACCCCTGCCATGGCACCGGACGCTCGCGATCGTCGAAACGGTGGTTTGCGTCGGTGATCACGCAGCCGTTGGCGAACATGCAGTGCTCGCCGATCTCCACCAGCTCGAGTGCAGCCACCATGACGCCGAGGTTGAGCATGCTGCCGGAGCCGATCCGCACGCGTGCCGGCGCCGGCATCGTGATCCAGACGTGCGGCTCCAGCAGCACGTGCTCACCCAGCTCCAGGCGACCGTCGCGCAGCGCCTCGAGCACCTCGCCGTGCAGCGGCCAGCGCGCATACGCGCGCCGCCTGGCCAGCTCGTAGTTGACCGCAAACCGGTTCCACGGCAGCGCGTGGCGCTCGTACCAGCGCCACCGCTGTAACCACAGACGCGCGTCGGCGGGCTTCACACCCCGACCACCACCGGCGCCCCGCCCCGGGAGCCCAGCAGAGGCGCGAGGAAGCGCCCCGTGTAAGAGTCGGCTACGCGAGCAAGCTGTTCGGGCGTGCCGGCGCCGATCAGCCGACCACCCTCATCCCCGCCTTCCGGACCAAGATCGATCAGCCTGTCTGAAACCTTGATCACGTCGAGATTGTGCTCGATCACAACAACCGAGTTGCCGGCGTCCACGAGCCGCTGCAGGACTTCCAAAAGCCTCTGTATGTCTGCGAAGTGCAAGCCGGTCGTCGGCTCATCGAGGATGTAGATCGTGCGGCCGGTCGCCACCTTGGCAAGCTCCGCGGCGAGCTTCACGCGTTGCGCCTCACCCCCGGAGAGGGTGGTCGCCGGCTGCCCGAGCCGCATGTAGCCAAGACCCACATCGACGAGGGTCTGCACCCGG
>JAJZID010000305.1 GCA_021810705.1 Actinomycetes bacterium | reverse complement strand
AGCGGGAAGACCGATAGCGGCAGGCTCGCCAGCATCAGCTTCCGCGTCGCGCGCATCGCCTCAGGGCCGTGCTCGAGTGGCACGAAGTACTCCAGCTCGTGGAAGTTCGCGTCATACACCATCGGGTAGATGCGGTAGCAGCGGTCGACGCGCCGCCCGGGGGTGCCGTCGTCGGGCTCGTCGGGCGCCGCCTCGTCGTAGATCTTCACGTAGCAGCGGTCGGCCATCGGCTGGCCGTGCCCGTCGAGGTTGTAGAGCGCGCCGGAGGCCTCGGTGGGCAGCCAGAAGAGGCCGAAGTGGCGGTGCTCTGCCACCAGCTCATCCCAGCGCTCGAGCACCTCGTCAAAGGACCAGAGGTCAACCTGCTCCTTGAGCCTGTATGCGGCGGTGACCTCGAGCTCCACACGTGTCATCACGCCCAGCATCCCGACCGCGACCTGTGCTGCGGCGAGCAGCTCGGGCTCGTCGGCGCCGATTGTGCGCAGCTCGCCCGAGGCGGTGACGAGGGTCACGCCGCGCAGCACCCCGGAGAGGCTCGTGAAGCGCGGGCCGGAGCCGTGTGTGGCGGTCGCGATCGCGCCGGCGATCTGTTGGGTGTCAATGTCACCCTGGTTGATCAGCGCGAGCCCCTCACGCCAGAGCGGCTCATAGAAGCCGTGGATCGGCGTGCCCGCGAGCGCCACGACGCGCCTGCGACCGGCGTCGGCCGACACCACAGCGCTCAGTGCTGAGAGGTCAAGCAGCAGGCCGTCGGTCTCAACGACCGGGGTGAACGAGTGCCGTGCGGCCGACACGCGCACGCCGAGCGCCTGATCTGCCGCCCGCGTGACCAGCTCGGCGACCTCAGTCTCCGTGCGTGGCGCGGCCGTGTGGGCCGACGTGAAGGTCTGGTTTCCAACCCAGTTGACCCAGCGGCTTCCCCGTGGCAGGCTGCTCTCCTCGCTCATGGCTGCCCCGCTAAGCCTAGCGACTGCAGCACCTGCGCCAGCCGGCGCGTCGCTCAGAACTCCAGGCGGGTCTCAGCCGGCAGCACGAGGACCGAGCTGCGAGCGCTGCTGAGCTCGTTGCGAACCTCGCCGGCGACCACGACATGGCCCTTGGGCGCCCCCTGCGCGGAGCCGACGACGATCAGATCGAGCCCAGGGTGTCCGGCGTCCACCACCTCAGCGCCGAGCTTTGCGGCCAGCGATGCGGCCGTCGCGCGGGCATCGTCGTTGACGGGGCCGGCGAAGGGCACGGCGATCCGGTGGATGACAGCGTTGGGCTTGGCCCGCAGGCCGGCGGCGGCGACCGCGATCGCCACCGTGCCGCCATCCAGCAGCCGCTGGGCGGAGGCTCCCGGTTCGGCGCGGCCGAGCGGCGTGCGGTAATCCGAGCCGAAGACCACAATCGACGCGCCGTGCTCGGCCGCCAGCGCGCCGAGCACCTCGCCGGTGGCGGCCCCGACCACGACGTGTTGGCTTACGGGGATGCCGATCAGCGCCGCTCCCCGTTCGAGCCGCTGCTCGGCGTCGTACTGCGCGAGCTGCTCACGGCGGGGATCGAACTCCCTGGCGTGGCGCACGTAGGCAAGCGCCAGCGACGCTCCGGTCGCGGCCAACAGCCTGCCCAGCGCCAGCGCGTCGTCGTCGTTTGCCGTGCCGTCGTAGGAGATGATGATTTCAGCGCTCATATGGCGCAATGGTCGCTGGCAGCGGCCGCACATGCCTCCTCCAGCTGGCCAGCTTTCGCGCGCATGGCCTATCCATGCGGCTAGCGAAACTCACTGGGCGGGCGGGCCGAGCTTGCGGGCCTGACCGGGCGGCAAGCCACCGGCGTGCGGCCCGCCGTTCTGTTGCCCTGGCGGGCCGTTCTGTTGCCCTGGCCCGCCGTTCTGTTGCCCTGGCGGGCCGTGCTGCTGCGCTGGCGGGCCGTGCTGCTGCGCTGGTGTGCTCTGCGTGCTGGCTGGTGCCGCCGTCGTCCCCGTCGTCGTCGTTGCCGTCGTCGTGCTCGTCAACGCAACCGCGGTGTGGCTGGCTGTGCGCCTGCGCCGAGCCCGCACGTGGTGCTGTGCGCGTGGGCGGACTCGCGCGGCGACAACGGCGCGTCGCCCGCCCCCGCCGACCAGCAGACCGGTGAGCGTGAGCGCCACAACCGCAGCGAGCAGCGTGCCTGCAGCAATCACACGGCGCGGAAGGCGCGCCGCGGCGGCGGCGCGCGTTCGCAGCGGGACAGTTGACGCCAGTTCCGCGGCGCCAGCCCCAGCGACCGGCATCACCAACGTCTGCACGCGCGTGACCGCGGTCTGCGGCTCGATGCTCTGCGCGAGCTCCGCCAGCTCGGCTTCCAGCTCGGCGGCATCGGCCTGACGCTGCGCGGGATCCTTCGCCAGCAGGCGCATGACAAGCTCACTCACCTCCACCGGCACGGCGGGCACGAGTTCGCAGGGTGGCCGCGGCGACGCGCTCATGTGCTGCGCAAGTACCGCCACGGGCTGATCACCCGCAAACGGCGGAGCGCCCGTCAAGAGCTCATAGAGCACGCACCCGAGCGCGTAGATGTCCGAGCGGGCGTCCGCCTCGGCACCGTGCGCGAGCTCCGGGGCCAGGTAGTGAGCCGAGCCGAGCACGGTCGCCGTCTGCGTCAGCGTGGCGCCGCCAGCGAGCCTGGCGATGCCGAAATCAAGCACCTTTACGGTCCCTGTCCCGTCCAGCATCACATTCCCGGGTTTGATGTCGCGGTGCACGATTCCGGCCTGGTGCGCCGCCGCGAGCGCGCTGGCAACCTGCCGGCCGACAGAGACCGTCGACCGCCACTCAAGCGCGCCGCTCTCGCGCAGCACCCGGTCGAGGCTGCGCCCAGCGACGCACTCCATGACGATGAAGCGCTCAACGCCGTCCAGGCCAGCGTCAAAGACCGTGACGATATTTGGATGCGTCAGCGCCGCCGCCGCGAGCGCCTCACGCTGGAACCTGGCGACCGCAACCGGGTCGTCCGCGCTGGTGGCAGGCAGGCACTTGACCGCCACGACACGCTCGAGCGCCAGGTCGCGGGCGCGATACACGACCCCCATGCCACCACGCCCGAGCACCTCGCCCAGCTCGTATCTGCCCGCGAGGATCACCTGTCAGTCAGCCACCAGGAGCGCAGCCCCAAGCGCCCCGCCG
>JAJZID010000304.1:2401-3147 GCA_021810705.1 Actinomycetes bacterium | reverse complement strand
GATGGGCCCCTGGTCCTCGCAATCACGCTCGCACGTCGCGACGATGACCGACGGCGACTTCCGCGCCACCGAGCTCTCACTGACGATTCCTGAGGCGACCACGGCGCGCATCGAGCACGTCGCCAAGGACGGCACGATCACGATCCTGAAGCCCGACCTCCCGCTGCAGGCCGGCGAGGTGCTGGACGGCTCGGTCATGCGCGTTGCGGAGCTGCGAGCATTCTTCACCGACCAGGTGAGGGATGCTCTGGAGAGCGGCCTGCTCTACTCGGTCCATCTCAAGGCGACGATGATGAAGGTCTCAGACCCGATCATCTTCGGCCACGCCGTGACGACCTTTTTCCCGGAGCTGATCGGGACCCCGGGCTGGGATCCCGACGATGGGCTCGGCGCGCTGCCAGCTGGGACCACGGTCAACTATGAGGGCAAGCCGGCGCTGGCGATGGTCGACTCTGACCGCGGCATCACCAACCTGCACGTCCCCAGCGATGTGATCATCGACGCCTCGATGCCGGCGGCGATCCGCGCGTCGGGCCAGATGTGGAACGCACAGGGCCTCCAGCAGGACACTAAGTTCGTGATCCCCGACCACGGCTACGCGGCGCTCTACGCGGAGACGATCGACGACTGCCGGCGCAACGGCGCCTTCGACCCGGCCACGATGGGCACCACCCCCAACGTCGGGCTGATGGCCCAGGCGGCGGAGGAGTACGGCTCACACGACAAAACCTTCAAGGCGCCGTCGG
>JAJZID010000304.1:0-2391 GCA_021810705.1 Actinomycetes bacterium | reverse complement strand
GGCACGGTGAGGATCGTCGACGCGCACGGCACGACGCTGATCGAGCACGAGGTGCAGGCCGGCGACATCTGGCGCGCCTGCCAGGCCAAGGACGCCCCGATCCGTGATTGGGTGCGTCTTGCCGTGGGACGGGCGCGTGCGACCGGTGCGCCGGCGGTGTTCTGGCTGGATGAGACCCGTCCGCACGACCGCGAGCTGCTGGTCAAGGTCCGGGATGAGCTTTCCCGGCTTGACACCGATGGGCTTCAGATCGAGTTCCTGGCGGTCGCCGAGGCCACCCGCTTCACGTTGGCTCGGGCTCGTGCCGGCCAGGACACGATCTCGGTCACCGGCAACATCCTGCGTGACTATCTCACCGACCTGTTTCCGATCATCGAGCTTGGCACCAGCGCGAAGATGCTCTCGATCGTGCCGCTGATGGATGGGGGCGGGATGTTCGAGACTGGCGCTGGCGGCTCGGCCCCCAAGCACGTGCAGCAGTTTGTGCGTGAGAACCATCTGCGTTGGGACTCGCTGGGCGAGTACCTGGCGCTCGCCGTCTCGCTGGAGCTGGTCGCCGACCGCGACGCGAACCCGCGCGCCAGGGTGCTGGCCCAGACCCTGGATCGTGCGACCGGCCGCGTGCTCGAGGAGCGCCGCTCACCGTCACGCAAGGTGGGCGAGCTTGACAACCGTGGTGGCCACTTCTATCTGGCGCTCTACTGGGCGCAGGAGCTGGCCGCACAGGGCGACGAGCCCGAGCTGGCTGAGCACTTCGGCCCGCTCGCCGACCGGCTCGCGCAGGCCGAGCAGCAGGTCGTCGCCGAACTGGCGGCCGTCCAGGGTGCTCCGGTTGACATCGGCGGCTACTACCACCCGAACCTCGCGCTGGTGGACGCCGCGATGCGACCATCGGCGACGCTGAATAAGGTGCTATCCGACTTTCGTTAGGGCGCGCGGCTCGGCCGCGTCGGGCCGGATTAGGTGCCAGATCTGTTCCATCACCGCGCTGCGCGGCGGCAGTCGCTCCTCGCCACCGAGGTGCATCTGCCGCCGCACGGCGCGGGCGAAGCTCGTGTCGATCACCAGCAGGGCGACGACCCGTGGGTCGAAGCTTGCGCCGAGCGTGCCGGCCTGTTGCTGGGCTCGCAGGTAGCCGCTGATCGCCTCAACCCCCTTGTGCGGGCCAAGGTCCTTGGCCTCGATGTAGCGGGCGACCGCCTCCTTGAGGTCGGGGTCTGACTGGGCCGCGTGCAGGATCGGGAGCACGTCCTCAAAGAACTGCTCGAGCCGATCCGCCGCGCGCTCGAGCACGCTCATCGGCTCGCGTGTGTCGGACTCCTCCACGCCCACCAGAAACAGCGGCCTCATGCCGCACTCGAAGATCGCCTCGAGCAGGCCGTTGCGGTCGTGGAAGTGGTAATAGACGCTTGCGTCTGAAACGCCGGCGCGGGAGGAGATCTCGCGGCTCGTGAGGTGCGCGATCCCCTGCTCGCGCAGCACCGTGAGCGCCGCGTCGAGGATCGCCTCGCGGCCGCCGGTCGGCGGCCGGCCCCTGCGCCTGGGTTGTTCGTTCGTGCTGGTCATAGCTCCCCGGACGGAGCCTAGCTGTTCGGTACGACACTTTCTGAGCGGTAGCTCAGCACCGGGCTGGTATTCTGAGCGCGAACTCAGTTAAACGACCCAGAACGGGAGCGTGGATGGACCGAAAGTGGTGGACGCTGATCGCGGTCTGCACTGGTGTTTTCATGCTGCTGCTCGACCTCACGATCGTGAACGTCGCGCTGCCGCAGATCGAGAAAGCCTTCAACGCCAGCCTCTCCGACCTGCAATGGGTGATCGACGCATACGCGCTGATGCTCGCGGCGCTGCTCTTGACGGCCGGCTCGCTGGCTGACCTGTTCGGTCGCAGGCGTCTGTTCGCCACCGGGATCGTCATCTTCACGCTCGGCTCCGCGCTCTGCGGTTTCGCGCAGAGCTCCCTCTTCCTCTCGCTGGCACGGGCGCTGCAGGGTGTCGGCGGCGCGATCATGTTCGCCACCTCACTGGCGCTGATCGCCCAGGCCTTCGAGCCGCGCGAACGGGGCGTGGCGTTCGCCGCCTTCGGTGCGGTCACCGGCGTGGCGGTGGCGATCGGGCCGGTGCTCGGCGGCGCGATCACAAGCGGTCTCTCCTGGCGCTGGATCTTCTTCGTCAACGTGCCGATCGGCTTCATCGCGCTGGCCGTCACGTTGCGGCGCGTCGAGGAGTCGCGGCTGCCGGGGGCACCGCGGCCCGACTTCTTCGGCTTTTTGACCTTCAGCCTCGCACTGGCGGGGCTGGTTTACGGGCTGATCCGCAGCCAGAGCGAAGGCTGGGGCGGCTTTGAGGTGATCGGCTCGCTGGCGGCTGCCGCGGTCCTGCTGGTCGCCT
>JAJZID010000303.1 GCA_021810705.1 Actinomycetes bacterium | reverse complement strand
CCCAGCGAAGCGGGGTGGGACTGGCACAGAAGAGCGGTGAGTGAACCGCGCCGCTCAAGCGAGCGGCGCGGGCGCGGGATTATCCGGGTGCTGCGCCGTGTCGACCACGGGTCGTCCGACGGCTAGTCGTGATGGCCCATTGCGCGATGCCCGCGCCGGATGATGTCGATCATCTTCAGGTTGATGACCGCAAAGCGCCAGATCTGCAACGGCAGAAACGTTCGCTGAAAGACGGTGAAGCGTGTCGGTTTGGGGGCGTAACGAGCCTGATCATCCATCTCTTTACTCCGGTATACGATGCCAGCCAGGCAGGAGCCGGGCCTTGTAGAGGAACATGTGGTGAAGGAGGATTTTGATCCAGTGTCCGGCTAGGCCGATCTCACCGAAGGTGAGATCCATGTCGCGCCCGTACTCCGGGTAGCGCTCGTGGTCAGGGACGATCGGGTAGACGATCATCGACGCGGCGGTCCCGGTGAAGGGATTGGCGCCGGCCGATGCAACACAGGCGGCCCCCATCTCGGCGATGGACGCCTCGTTGGTCGGCGCCGGGGCGCCGCCGAGCATGTCCACGATCGAGCGGGCCACGACCTTGCCGATCGTCGCCGACGGCTGGCCGGTACGCGGCGGCGCCGGCGTGATGACGGTGCCGTTCGGGCTGGTGCGCGGCACGGAGATCTGGTGCGGCGGCGCGAACGCGATGCCGGCGGCGAAGATGTTGGGGTAAGCGGGGGACTGATAGGTCCGCGGCCAGTCAGCGGCCTTCCACTCCGTGTAGGGCTTCTGGCTGTAGTCCGCGTCGACACGCATGAACTCGCTGGGCAGGAATAGGCGGTCAGTTATGTCTGCGCCGTCCCGCCCGTAGGCCTTGAGCCCGACCCCGCTGAAGGGCGGCAGCAGCATCGCGAAATCAAACTCGCGCTCGGCGCTCACACCGTCGAGCGTCTCATAGTGGATGCGATCCTCCTCGACCTTCTGGACATGAGCACGCGTGATCCAGTCGATGCCTCGCTCCGCAAAGAGCGAGCCGTTGAAGGTGCTGGACGGGATCACATAGCCCTTGTGGCGGATGTGCATTCCGCCCATGCCAAAGTCGCCGAGCTCGTATTCGTTGGTGACCCAGGTGATGTCGGCGCGATCGCGCACGCCGTGACGGCGCAGTTCGAACTCTAGGTTGACTATGTATTCGAAGGCCGCCCCCTCGCAGGTGCACGTTCCATGCCCGGCCCCGACGATGAACTTCCGGTGCTCGCCGCGGCGCATCCGCTCGATCTCTTCGTTGAAGCTCTGGGCGGCCAGGCTGGCGTGATCAGGCGTGCAGACCGACATGCTGTGGCCGTTCTCAGGCCCCAGGCCCTCGGTCTTGTCAAAGCGCAGCGCTGGACCGGTCGCGTTCACCAGAAAGTCGTAGGGCACCTTGTGAACCTTGCCGTCCGCGGCGACCGCGGTCACATACGGCGTTTGCGACTGGCCATCACCCTCCGGGTGGATCGACTCCGCGGCCGCCAGCACGAACTCAATCCCGGCGCGCTCATAGATGGGCGCGAGCGGAACCACCACCTTGGAAGGCTTCATCAGGCCGACACCGACCCAGATGTTCGAAGGGACCCAGTTGTAGTCGGGTCGCGGCGAGATCACCGTGACCGTATCCCCCTTGCCGAGCCAGCGCCGCGCGAAAGCGGCCGCGGTATGGCCTGACACGCCGGCGCCAAGCACTACTACGCGGCTCACGACATCCGCCCGATCGGTTCAGTTGCGGCTCCTGTTTTCATCTTGCCTCGCACTCCCGGTTGATCCTGCCCACTCATCCAGTACGTCTCCTGCTGGGTCGCGGCCCGATGGCCACACCGGTCGCAGAACGTAGCGTATCGCACAATAACACATCTAGTTAGTTGTGTCTTTGTGCAAGCGAACATATCCGTGGCTCGCAGGTGGCCGGACTTGCACGCCGATACCCCATGGGGTATGCTTCCCGCCATGACCCTTTCACAAGCACACAGTAGTAAAACCGTAGATGCAACCGAGTCGCCGGACTGGCCCAGCCGGATCGTCATCGTGGGCGGCACCGCAGCCGGCATGAGTGCCGCCGCACGCGCACGTCGCCACAGCGAAACGGCTGAAATCATCGTGCTCGAGCGCCAGCGCCACGTATCGTCGGCAAGCTGCGCGCTTCCCTACTACGTGGGGGGCGAGATCGAGGACCCTGACGAGCTGACCGTGCACACGCCCGAGACGCTGCGCGCGTCACTGAACCTCGACATCCGCACGGAGCACGAGGTCACGGCCCTTGACGCCGAGCGGCGTGTCGTCGAGGTGATCACACCCAATGGCGCCGAGGAGATCGGCTATGACGAGCTGATCGTCGCGGTCGGCACCGAGACCGCTCGGCCACCCATTCCGGGCTTGGACCACCCCCGCGTGCAGACTCTGCGTACCGTGGACGACGCGCTGAGGGTCTACGAAACGCTGGCTGACGGCCACACCTCCGAGGGCCTTCCCAGGCATTGGCGCCCGCTCGTGCTGGGTGCAGGCTTCATCGGTGTTGAGATCGCCGAGGCCTTTGCGCTGCGTGATCTGCCGGTCACGCTGGTCGAGGCTGCGTCGCACGTGCTGCCGCCGCTCGACGAGGAGACGGCCGCCGTCGCCGCCGACGCCCTGCGCGAGCTTGGCGTCGACCTGCGCGTCGGGCTCACCGCCGAGCGAATCGAGCACGGCGAAGACGACAGCGTGATCGAGTTCTCGGACGGGTCCGCGCTCAGCGCCGACCTGATCATCCTCGCCACCGGCGTGCGGCCGGCCACGTCGCTGTTTGTCGCAGCCGGTATCGCCGAGCAGCGCGGGTCGCTGATCACCGATGAGCGTGGCCGCACCAATCTGCCCCATGTCTGGGCGGTCGGCGATGCCGTGCTGGCATCCGACGCGACCAGCGGGGAGCGTCGGATGGTCGCCCTCGCAGGGCCCGCAAACCGCGCCGGCCGGATGGTCGCTGACAACATCTTCGGTGTCCCGACGCGTCCACTGCCGCCAGCGGTCGGAACTGCGATCGCGCGCATCGGCGAGCTCACCGTGGCCAGCACCGGCGCCAACCGCCGGACCCTGCAGGCCACCGAGATCCCCTATCTGACAGCGCACCTTCACCCCAGGCATCACGCCTCCT
>JAJZID010000302.1 GCA_021810705.1 Actinomycetes bacterium | reverse complement strand
CGGTGATCGACCCTCGGCGCGACGTTGAGGTTTACCTCGAGCATGCCCGGATCGCGGATGTCCGGATCGCCGCGATCATCGAGACTCACATCCACGCAGACTTCGTCTCGGGCTCCCAGGAGCTGGCCGCGCGCACGGGCGCACCGATCTACGGTGGGCGCTCTGAGGACTACCGCTTCGCAGCCCGCCCGCTGGATGACGGAGCGGAGATCAAGCTTGGCGGCGTTAGCCTGCAGGCGTTGCACACGCCGGGCCACACTCCCGAGCACATCGCGCTGTTGCTCTTCGACGAGCAGCAGGGCCAGGAGCCGTTTGGCCTGTTCAGCGGTGATCTGCTCTTCAACCTGGAGGTTGGGCGACCGGATCTGTTGGGTGAGGAGAGCAAGCGCAGGCTGGCGGGTGAGCTGTATGACTCGCTGTTTGTGAGGCTCGCTGAGCTTCCCGATCGGATCGAGCTCTACCCCGGTCACGGCGCCGGGTCGGCGTGTGGCGGCAACATCGGCGATCGCCTGCAGAGCACGCTCGGTAGCGAGCGGCTGTTCAGCCCGGCGCTCAGAGACCGCAGCCCGCAGCAGTTCACCGACTGGCTGCTGGACTCCCTCGGCGACCCGCCCCGCTACTACGCGCATCTCAAGAAGGTCAACGCCGTCGGCGCGCCGCTGCGTGGCGGAGTGCCGGTGCCCGCCGCACTGAGCGTGGATGAGTTCGAGACGCGAGCCGCAGAGTCCGACACGGTGGTCATCGACGTGCGGGGAATGGAGGCGTGGGCTGCCGGGCATGTCCGCGCAGCGATTAACCTGCCGGCCGACGACCACTTCCCGATGTGGCTGGGCTCGGTGGTTGACCCCGAGGCGCGGATTCTGTTTATCGCCGAGGATCAGCACTCGCTTGCCGAGGCGGTCCGGCACGCCTACCGGATCGGCTATGACCATGTGGCCGGTTACTTGCATGGTGGGATGGCTGCCTGGTCGCAGGCCGGTCGCGAGGTCGCCCACAGCGAGCTGGTGACCGTCCACCAGCTCGCGGAGCTACTCGGGCAAGAGGGCCTTCTCGTGCTTGACGTGCGCACCGCCGCCGAGCGTGACCGGGGCTACATCCCCAGCTCGGTGCACATTCCCGCCAGCCAGATCGCCGAGCGCGCTGTCGAGCTTGACGCAGCCAGGCCTGTGATCACCTATTGCGGAACCGGCTACCGCGCCACCGTCGTGGCCAGCCTCCTTCGTCAGGCGGGTTTCCAGCGGGCCGCCGCCGTGCCCGGCTCCTACAACGCCTGGACCGCAGCAGGACTCGCAGTCACCCGCGAAGAGCCGGCGGGCGCTGCGCCGTCAGCCCCGCGGAACACGGTCACCGACGCCCACCAGACCGCCGCCGGCGTACGGTGAGCATGCCGATCCCGCGGGATGCGAACTCACGCGGCTCTGTGTCCAGCGGCTGCCTGGCGCAGCTGCCATTCGGGCCAGCCGTCGGTCAGGCGCCGGGCGGATCGTCCCGCCAGCTGCAAGGTGCGCACAGCCTCGTGGGCGTATGCGCAGACCGGTCCGCGGCAGTAGGCGACAACATCGGTGTCTGGGGGCAGCTCGGCGATCCGCTGCTCAAGCTCCGCGAGCGGGATGGAGCGAGCCCCCTCGATGTGCCCGGCGGCGTACTCCTCGGCGGGGCGCACGTCGATCAGCACGACGTCACCGCGAGCCAGGCGGCTGACAAGCTCCTCACGGCTGATCGTCTGCACCTCCTCGCCGAGATAGTCCCGCGCGGCGCGTTCGGCCTCGGCCAGCTGGGCCAAGGCGGTGTCACGCAGCGCCAGCCAGAGCGCGAGGACCCGCTCGTCGGCCAGCGCATAGCGCACCCGCGTACCGCGACGCTCGCGAGCCAGCAATCCGGCGGCGTGCAGCGCCTGCAGGTGCTGGGAGGTGTTCGCCGTCGATTGGTCGCATGCGCGTGCGAGTTGCTCCACGGTCCGCGGCGCCTGGGCCAGCAAATCAAGCAGCTCAAGCCGAACTGGGCTCGAGAACGCCCTGCCGGTCATCGCGATCGCCTCAAACAGCGCCGCCTTGGTGTCCTCACGACTCATCTTGAATTCAAGATACTAGTTGACATATTGGCCAAGGGATGACTGCACAGCGCCACCCCCGTCTCGGCCTGCGGGAGAACTGGTGGCAGTTCTCGCTGTTCACGATGATCACGCTGCTGATCGGGATCACGATCGGAGTTGAGCGCGTCGCGCTGCCACCACTCGCCCGCCACGCCTTCCACATCACCTCGATCCTCTACACGGTCGCTTTCATCACGGCGTTCGGGGCTGTCAAGGCGGTCATGAACCTGGTCTCCGGACGGCTATCAGACCACCACGGCCGCAAGTTGCTGCTGCTCATAGGCTGGGCGTTCGGGGTGCCCTACGCGCTGCTGATCATCTTCGCCCAAGCGTGGTGGTGGGTCGTTGCCGCCAACCTGTTCCTCGGCGTCAACCAGGGACTGACCTGGACGATGGCGGTAACCGCCAAGATCGACCTCGTCGGCCCCGTCAACCGCGGCCTGGCGGTCGGGATCGACGAATCCGCCGGCTATGTCGGCACCGGCCTCGGCGGCCTGGCAGCCGGACTGCTGGTCTCCTCATACGGGCTGCGCCCCGCCCCCTACCTGCTCGCCCTCGGCGTCATCGGCGCCGGGGCGCTACTCACCCTCACCCTCGCCCGTGAGACGTTGCCGTGGACTCTCGCGGAACACACCCGGCAAGGCGACACCGCCGGTCCGCCTACAAAGGCTCCGACCCTGTGGGCGCTGGCGCGCTACATGAGCTGGCAGGACCGCAGCATGCTCGCCGTCTGCCAAGCCGGCTTGCTCAACAAGTTCACAGACAGCCTCGTGATCGGCTTCTTCCCCCTCTACCTCCTGCGGCGCGGGCTATCCCTGACCGCGATCGCGGTGCTCGTTGGCATCTACGCCTGGGTGTGGGGCCTGGGCCAGGTCCCCGCCGGCGCGCTGGCCGACCGCGTCGGCCGCAAAACACCGATCACGCTCGGCACGCTGCTCATCGCCGGAGGGATTGCCACCCTCACCGCCAGCCAGCAACACGTCCTGTGGTACACCGGCGCCGCGATCATGGGGACCGGCATGGCGCTCGTCTACCCCAACCTCATTACCGCCGTCAGCGACAC
>JAJZID010000013.1 GCA_021810705.1 Actinomycetes bacterium | reverse complement strand
CCTGTCGTATCTGGTCAACGGCCTGGGCTCGCTGCAGGGGCCGCGCGCCGGCACCGCCGCGTTCACGATCAACCGGGCGCCGTTCGGTCCCGCGGGCGCGAAGCTGATCGCGGTCTTCAACTGGATGACCCAGGTCGGCTACGAGGTGCTGGGGCTCTACCTGGTGGTCTCAGCCGGCCTGGCACTGCTGAACAAGGCCGGCGTCGGCACCTCGGATGCGCTGAAGTGGGCGCTGATCGTCACCGCCACCTGCGTGCAGCTGGCGCTGCCGCTGTTCGGCCACCGGATGATGCTGCGAACGCTGCGGATGATGGTCGGGCCGTTCGTCGTGCTGTTCATCCTGCTGGCGATCCAGACGATCGGCAAGGCGCATCTGGGCGCGGGCCACGACGCCAGCTGGGCGAGCATGATGGCGGCGCTCGCGTTTGTGCTCTCCGCCGGCGGCTACGGCTGGCCGATGAACGCCAACGACTTCTCCCGCTACCTGCCACCCGACACCAGCCCGCGCAAGATCGTCGGCTGGGTCGCGCTCGGCGGCTTCATCCCGACCACCCTGCTGATGCTGCTCGGCGCGGCCGTGGCCACCGCGATCCCGGACGCCTCAAACCCGATCGCCGGCCTGCCGCACGCGCTCTGGGGCTGGTTCATCTGGCCCTACCTCGCGTTCGTGATCGTGCAGCTGTTCGCGATCAACTCGATCGACCTGTACTCCTCCGGCCTGACCCTGCAGGCGATCATCCCAGGCATCAAGCGCTGGCAGTGCGTGCTGCTCGACACCACGATCGCGGGCGCGCTCACGGCGGTCACCGTCTTCTCATCGAGCTTCTACTCGTTCCTCGAGGACTTCGTCCTGTTCATGCTGATCTGGATCGCACCGTGGGTGGCGATCTACCTGACCGACTTCTTCCTGCGCCGTGGCCGCTACGACTCCGGCGCGCTGATGCAGACCGCGCGCGGCCTCTACCACCGCTCCGGCGGCATCCACTGGCCGGGCATCATCGCTCAGCTGGTCGGCATGGTCGCGGCGGCGTCCTGGCTGAACGCCTACCCGGCCTGGATCTCGCCGCTCTCAAACCAGACCGACGGTGCGGACTTCAGCGTCTTCATGGGCGCTCTGTTCGGCGCCGGCACCTACCTGCTGCTCAGCCGCCGCACCGTGGCCGCCGAGGCATCGGACGCGACAGCTGACGGCGACGAGGGCTGGCTGGCGCAGCTGGCCGCCGACGGCTGAGATCGCTGGGCCGGCCCCGCTGGGCCGGCCCCACCAAGGCCGCCATGCACAGCCCCGCTCAGGCCCCGAAGTGCGCGAGGATGCGGCGCATCTCCGGCGCCTCGAGCGTTCCCAGCGCGGCGCTGAAGGGCATCGTCAGGTGGTCGCCGTCGTGTGTGGTGAGCATGTGGTCGATCACGCTCGGGCAGACATTCTCGGCGCAGAACCACTGCACGGTCGGGATCCAGGCCAGGTGCCGGAAGACGAGCATCGACTGAATGTGGTGCACCAGGTTGCGGTAGGCGGGCGTCTCCGGCGAGGAGCAGGTGCGCTGGGTGGCGCCCGGGGCGGTGATGCACGCGGCGGTCTTCTGCAGCTGCCCGGGCGGGTCCTCGAGCCAGACGCCATGACGTACGTTGAGCATCACCGAGCGCAGCTCGGCGGTGGTGCTGACTGGATGGTGCTCCAGGTAGCCGCCGGAGAGCTTGAACGCGACCAGCGTCGCGACCGGGTGCAGCTTGTGGTCCTGCTGGATCGCCCAGCGATACCAGTCGGCGCAGGGGAAGCCCGGCAGGTTGGTGTGCACACGGTTGACGAAGCAACCCGGCTTGTCGAGCACCACCACCGCAAAGTGCTGGGCGCGCGCGACCCGCAGCAGCCCCGGCACCCACATGCCGCCGTGCGAGTCGCCGACGATCGCAACCACCCGCTTGGAGGTCGGGTCGCCGAGCTTGCAGATCCTGCTGGTGATTCCGGGACCGAAGGCCGGCTGACAGCCGTGCGGGATGTCGTAGCTGATCAGCACGTTCTCGCGCGCAAGCGTGGCGCCGTCTGGCACAAGGACCTTTGGCAGCGGCGCGTTGGCACGCACCGCCGCGACCGCCGCCAAGAGCGCCGGCAGCGGCTTCGCGTCAAGCAGGCTGATCGGATCCGGCTGCCCGGGCGCGGGCCGCAGCGGCGGCACGACGACCTTCTGGGCGGCCTGCGCCTCGGATACGAGCGTCCCCTCGACGATGAAGGCCGGCACCATGATCGCCGTCAGCGAGGTGGCGATCGAGATCGGCACGAGCGCCGCGGTACGCCAGCCGCGCAGCCAGCGCGCGAAGCGCAGCGGGTTCTCGTAGAAGTGGAAGGTCAGCGCGGAGAGCGCAAAGGCGCCGGCCAAGAGCCCCAGGTTGTCGATCACCGGTAGCTCATGGCCAGCGGCCTGCCAGGCGATCACGAGCGTCGGGTAGTGCCACAGGTAGAAGGTGTAGGAGCGGTCGCCGACGTAGGCCATCGGCCGTGTGGCCAACAGCCGGTCAACGCCACGGCGGGTGGCGTGCAGGCCGCCGACGATCAGCAGCGCGGCCCCCACCACCGGTAGCAGCGCCGCGTAGCCGGGGAAGATCGTGGCGCTCGAGAAGACGAAGGCCGCGGTCATGACCATCCCCAGGCCGACCCAGCCGAGCACCTCGCGCACCACCCGTGAAAGCCGCGCCGCGTACGGCGCCGCGAGCGCCATGAGCCCGCCCAAACCGAGCTCCCAGGCGCGCGCGAAGGGCGAGAAGTAGGCGGCCTGGGGGTTGGTGTAGCTGTCGTGGATTGAGTAGGCAAGCGAGGCGCCGCAGAGCAGCACAAGCGTCACGGTGACAAGCTTCACGGCGCGGTTGCGGTCAAAGACGCCGCGGCGGTGTGAGAGAAACAGCACGACCGCCAACAGCGACGGCCAGACCAGGTAGAACTGCTCCTCGACCGACAGCGACCAGAAGTGCAGGACCGGTGAGGGCAGGCCCGCGGCCGCGTTGGCGAAGTAGTTGGTGGCGGTGGACGCGAAGTGCAGGTTCGCATAGAAGAGCGCCGCGGCCAGCTCGTCCAAGAGCACCGGCCGGGTCGCGAGCACATCCGCGCGCCAGACGTCGTAGACGAAATAAACGGCCACCGCGGTGACCGCCAGCGTCAGCGTTGCGGCCGGCAGGATGCGCCGCGCGCGCCGCGCGTAGAAGCGGGGGATCGAGATGCGCCCGGCGCCGTGCTCGCCGTCACGTCCGTGGATGCCTCCCAGCCCCTCGCGCAGCAGCAGGCCGGTGATGAAGTAGCCCGAAAGGACGAAGAAGACGTCGACACCGATGTAGCCACCCGGCAGGAAGGGCACGTTTGCGTGGTTGAAGGCCACCAGCAGCACCGCCAGTGCGCGCACGCCCTGCAGATCCCGCCGACGCTCGGTTGCCACCGACAGCGCCGCGTCCTTACCCGAACTGCTGGTTGCGGCCCGTCCCTCTCCTGAGCGCTCTTCGCGCTTCGGTTTGTGCCCCCCTCGCCTGACGATTCCAAGCTGCATCCGCAGACCGCCTCTGGAGGTTTTTGGCGGAGGGCGCTCACCGCCCTCTCATGACGCTCGCAATACCCCAAGCTTAGATCGCCAAACCCGATCGCAAAGACATTCTTTTGGCTCCCGCGCCGGTGACGCCGCGCTCAGCGAAGATCACCGCACGCTAGTCGCCGTCCTCGCCCTCCAGGGCTTCGATCCCCTCGTGTACCGCCAGCGCCGCGATCGCAAGCCCAATGAGCGGGTCAAGCCACCAGGCGCCGAGCACGGTGTTGGCGAGCAGACCCACGAGCACGCCCGCCGCCATGTATGCGCAGAGCAGGTTCTGCGCGCCCTCCCCGACCGTCGCGCGCGAGTCGAGCTCGCGCCCGAGCCGCTGCTTGGCGCGCCCCAGCAGCGGCATCACGACGATGCTCGCGAGCGCCAGCGCGATGCCGACGCGGCTCGTGGACGGATGCTCACCGGCGATCAGCGTGCGGATCGCGTCCTGGGCGACGTAGGGTGCCAGCAGGAAGAAGCTCACGGCGACCAGGCGCTGGGCGCGGCGCTCGGCGGTCTCCGAGGCGAGGCGGCTGCCGCTGAAGCGCCAGATCACGATCAGCGCGGCGCAGGCCTCGATCGCGGAGTCGATGCCGAAGGCCAGCAGCGCGACCGAGCCGGCGGCGGCCGCGGCGATGATCGCCACCGCGCCCTCGACCGTCATCCAGCCGAGGCTGATCCACGAGAGCGTCCTGACCCGTGCTGCCACCGCAGCCAAGCCCTAGTCCGGCCGGCGCATGGTGACGCGGACCAGTCGGCGGGGCAGTGGCCCCTCCTCGAACCGCTCGACCGAAACCAGCTCGTAACCCTCGGTGAGCCGCTCGATCGCCTCGTCGGAGAGGAAGTGCACGATGAAGCCGCCGCTCTCGTAGAGGTTCTCGCCGTGGTGTGTGCCCTGGCCCCAGTCGGGGTCGCTGGTGCTGCGGGCGGTGTAGACGTTCAGACCGCCGGGTCTGAGCACCCGCAGGATCTCGGTCGAGAGGCGCGCGAGCTGCGCCTCGGTGAGGGCCATGCAGTAGAGCATGTGCGAGTAGCAGGCGTCAAAGCTCCCGTCGGGGAACGGCAGCGGCTCGCGCAGGTCGTGGCCAAGCACCCGCACTCGATCCGACAGCCCGCGGGCGGCGAGCTTGGCGCTGATCGCCGCGGTCGCGCTTTCGGCGTAGTCAAGGGCGGTCACCTCGAGCCCGTGTGAGGCGAAGAACAGCGTGTCGCGGCCCTGCCCGGCGCCGAGTTCGAGCAGCCGCCTGGCGCCCAGCTCACGAAAGGCCCGCACGGCAGCCAGCGCGGGCTCGCTCGCAGCTGTCCCGAAGCGGTCCGGGCTCGACGCGAGTATGCGCTGCCAGTGCTCCTGCTGCGCGTCAAGCGGGGTGTTCGCATCTGCCGCGTCCATCAGGGCAATGCTATGCCGCATGGTGCCTGCGGGGGAGCGGGCGGGCTAGCTGAGGTGTTGTGCGTACGGGGTCTACCCTCAGCGCCCGGCTCCCGGTGGCGCCCCGGTCGCCCTACAGCTCGGGGGCAGGCTCCCGAGCTGAGTCGGCGGCGTTGATGCCGCGTCCGAGAAGCTAGAGAGGGGGTCGGACGTGATCGTCCCGGGAACGAAATAGCGGTCCGGGGGCGGCGACCGTGCCTGCTCTCACGCGTAGCCTGCGCGCGGAAAAAAGCTCTGTCGCCTGCCGTCGGGAGCCGCCTCGCTTGGCTTTCGCTGGGCCTGCTCCCTCCCGAACCGCTGCGCTGAAAGCTACGGCAGCGCCCGGTGGTTTTGCAAGCCGTCGCCGCGGCTGTTCGCGCAATTTGGAGAGAAAGCGCGTACCGGCGCCAGCGCCGCACAGGTCGCCATGGCCGCCAGCAGCAGCCCGCCGGGACGAGCAGCCTCGATCCGAAGCTCGTGATGGCGGCCGCACGGCCGCGCGCGTCGCTGGGAAGGTTGGTCTGGACGGTGGTGGTGATCAGCGTGTTGTAGATCGTCGTCTGCGCCCCGGCCGGCGCGGCGCCCAGCGATAGGTGATGGTCGTGGCCGCGAGGCTGCCGGCGACGTAGCCGGAGGCGATCGCCGACCACGCGGGCGCCCCGCCGAGCCGCGTCCTGGCGATGAGCGGGCCGAGCACGAAGAACGGGCTCAGGACGAACACGTTGACGAGCGTCTCGTGCAAGGCATAGGCACCCAGCCACGGCCTGCCGCGCACGAGGTTGAGGCCATCCCGCAGGAGCGCTCGCGTCCGCCGCGCGCTTCCTTGCGTCGCAGCCGAGAGCGGCATGAGCGCGATACTCGCCAGCGCCGAGCCGCCGCGCGACGCTGTCTGGCCTACCAGGTAGAGCAGGTAGGCACGATCCTGCAGCAGCGCGCGCAGCGTCACCGGCTCCGCCTGCTGCGGCGAAAGCCCTGTGGCTGCCTGTGTGCTCACGCAGGCTCAGGTGCCCTGATCGGCATCGTCAGGACGCTGAAGGTGCCGCTGTCGGCGGAGCGCAGCGTCACCGGGTCAAGCGGGCCCGAGACCTCGAGCAGGAGGTCAGGCCCGATCATCGCGTGCACCGCCTCGGCCAGGAAGCGGCCGTCGAGGTGCACCAGCAACGACCCGCGGCTCCAACCCTCAACGGCGATGCTCACCCGCTGGCGCTCGCCGGCCAGGACCAGGCGCTGAGGCCGGAGCTCCATGGTGATGCGTTCGCCGCCGCCCAACTCAGCCAGAGAGGCCTCCAGATCCTCGCGCGCGAGCGTCACCTGCTCGCCCCGGTTGAGCTCAATGAGGATGCGCTCGTAGTCGGGGAAGCCATCGCCGCGATGCCCGACGGTCGCCCGCCGCCCGTCCACCGCCACGCTCAGAGACCCCTCCTCATCCTGGGAGATCATCACCGTGGCCGCGGCGACGAGCCGCTGCCCGAGGGCCGCCAGCTCGTGCGCGTCGATCATGCCACGCAGCGCCGCCCGCCCGATGGTCTCGGGCACCAGGTCGCGCACGACCAGCCTGTGGCTGTCTGTGGCCACCAGGCGCAGCGAGTCATCCTTGGTCTCGATCCAGACCCCGGCCAGATCGCTGCGCTCTCCGGGGTCAGCAACCGCAAAGGCGACCTGGCAGAGCCCCTGCGCCAGCACCGGCGCAGCGACCCCGCATGTCCGGGGCGGCGTCTTGGCCTCGGCCTCGAGCGAAAGTCGCAGCTCGCCGACCAGCGTCTCGACAGCGTCGGCGCGTTCGCGGACGACGGCCAGGTGCGCATCGAGGATCGCACGACGTTCGGGCTCTGCCGCCTCCAGGTAACGCCGCAGCAGCGCGAGCGGGACCTCCGCCTCCCGCAGGCGGCGCACGAGCAGCGCCTGCTGGATCTGCGCGGCGCCGTAGCGCCGGTACCCGTTCTCCAGATCCACCCGCACAGGCGTGAGCAGGCCGGTCTGGTCGTAGAAGCGCAGGGCGCTGCGCGAGAGACCGCTGCGCGCGGCGAACTCACCGATCGTCAACATTCGCTCCACGCGCCCAAGGAAACACCCTGAACCTACTCGAAGGTCAAGGCCATCATGAGACGCCGTGATCGGGACGTGCTCAGCACGGTCGGCGAGCTCTCTGTGCTCGCCGACCCAGACCGGCCCAGCGGACGCTTGCTGCGCCAGGACGACATGGACGCCTCCTACGTCGATCTGGCCGATTCAAGCCACCTGGAGTTCGACTACCTGCGCTGGATGCGTCTGGTTCTGCGGGCCGCGGGGGCCAGACACGTGATTCATCTGGGTGGCGGCGCATGCACGCTGGCGCGCGCGCTGCTGGCCGACGATCCAGGCTCGCGCCAGCGGGTCTACGAGCTCGACGCCCGCGTCCTTGAGCTCGCCCGGGCGCACATGGGGCTGCGGCGACAGCCGGGCCTCAGGGTCCAGGTCAGCGACGGACGCGAGGCGCTGGCCGGCCTTGCCGACGCGAGCGCTGACGCGATCGTGATCGACGCGTTCACGGGCGCGCGCGTGCCGCGGCGCCTGGTCACCGTCGAGGCACTGCACGACTGCGCGCGGGTGGCGCCGCTGACGCTCGTCAACGTCGTTGACACGGCGGGGCTCACGGACGCCCGCGCGATCGCGGCCGGCCTTGCCGAGGCCTACCCCGCCGTCGCGGCGCTGGCTGCGCCGCGGCGCCGTGGGAACGTCGTCCTGTTCGGGGCAAGCAGCACTCTCGATCTGGCCGCCATCGAGTCACGCGCCGCCGGCGACCGCTCACCAGCGCGTCTGCTGCGCGGCGGCGAGCTGGCGGGGGCGGGGGCCTGGCGTGAGCGTTGAGCCGCCCCTGCGAGGACTCAGCCGACGCCGAGCTGGTGCAGGTCTGCCTCGAGCAGCGTGGCGATGTGACGGTAGCCACGGTTGTTCGGGTGCCCGGCGGCGTAGTTGATCATCGTCCGGTCATCCCCGGTGCGCTTGACCCAGGAGCCGGTGAACCAGTGCTGCGCGATCGGGTCGATCCAGAGGGTGCCCGGGACGCGCTGTTGCGCCAGATGGATCGCGTGGTTGACGTAGAGCGCCTTGCGATCCGGGTAGCCGTTCAGCCAGATCGGCCCGAGCACCACGATCGTCGCCTGCGGCAGTGCCGCCCGCAGCGCGCCCAGGTCGCGCAGCGCGGCGGCCTGTGTCTGCGTGTAGGGGACGTGCGGCATGGCGTCGTTGTGGCCGCTTGCGACGATCACAACCCGTGGCTGGGCGGCGATCACGGCCGCCAGCCCCGCGGCGATGTTCTTGTGGTCACGGATCGCGACGCGCACATAGCCGCTGCCGGGAAGGCCGACGATGCGGGCGGTCCAATGCTCTGCCCGGGCGACGAGGTAGGCGTACCCGTCGCTCGGCTGCGTGGCGCCCACGCCGAACGTGTAGGAGTCACCGAGGAAGGCGGCGTCAAAGGGTGCGCGCGCGGCCGCCGGCGTCGCCGCGGCACGGGCCGTGGCCAAGCCGCCGAGCGGCACGCCGGACACGCAGACCGCCGCCACACAGATGGCGGCGGCGATGCGGAGCTTCTTGAACAGGCGTCCGGGCACGCGCTAGCTATCGGCGCCGTGCGCCGGCGCTTGAACGTTCAGGCTCAAAACCGGACAGGCTCTGGCTTGGTGGGAGGCCTGCGGTCAACGGGCGCTGACCGCGGGCCGGGCGTCCGCGCAAGCGCGCGCAGACGCCCGCGTGGGATGATCCAGTTCATGTGCGCAGGCTTCCTAATTCGAGTCGACAGCTACGGCCGACGCAACCGCGCGCGGATCCACGTAGGCAGAGGGAGAGTGTAGGTGACCAGGGTCGGCTGGATCGGGACCGGCGTGATGGGCGCCTCCATGTGCGGGCATCTGCTGAGTGCCGGCCACGAGCTGACCATTCACACACGCACACGCGAGCGCGCCGCCGGCCTGATCGCGCGCGGCGCGCGCTGGGCCCAGACGCCGGCCGAGGCCGCCACCCAGGCCGAGGTGACCTTCACGATCGTCGGCTACCCAGCGGACGTGCGCGAGGTGATCCTGGGTGAGCACGGGGTGCTCGTGGGCGCGCAGCCCGGCAGTGTGATCGTGGACATGACCACCAGCGAGCCCGCGCTCGCACAGGAGATCTTCCACACGGCCGCCGAGCGTGGCGTGGCGAGCATTGACGCGCCGGTCTCAGGCGGTGATGTCGGCGCGCGCAACGCCAGCCTCGCGATCATGGTCGGCGGCGAGCCGGCGACGGTCGAGCGCATCACGCCGCTCTTTGAGCTGATGGGCAAGACGATCGTCCATCAGGGACCCGCCGGCGCCGGGCAGCACGCCAAGATGGTCAACCAGACGCTGATCGCGACCGGCATGATCGGCGTGTGCGAGGCGCTGCTCTATGCCCACCGCGCCGGCCTGAACCCTGAGCTGGTGCTCTCGGTGGTGGCCGGCGGCGCGGCGGGCTCCTGGTCGCTGTCCAACTACGGGCCGCGCATGCTGCGCGACGACTTCGCGCCCGGCTTCATGGTCGAGCACTTCATCAAGGACATGGAGATCGCACTCGGCGAGGCCAGACGCATGAACCTGGCGCTCCCGGGTCTCGCGCTGGCGCATGAGCTCTACCTCGCGCTGCGGGCCCAGGGCGGCGGCCGCGACGGCACGCACTCGCTGATCCGCGCACTCGCCCGGCTCTCGGGCGAGGAGTGGCAGCCGGGTGGGCCGGCGCCCGATCAACCGAGCACCAGCTCGTAGTAGTCATCGGTTGCCAGCGGCCTGAAGCCGAGGGCCGTGTAGAGACCCAGCGCGCGGTCGTTGTCGACCTCAACCTCCAGCTCCACATACTCCGCGCCCGCTTCCAACAGCTCCGCACAGGCCTGGCGCAGAGCCCGCCCGCCGATCCCCCGGCCGCGCAGCGGCGCGTCGATGACGAAGCCGTAGACGCCACCGCGGGCGCCATCACGCGCCAGTGCGATCGTGCCGACGGCCAGCTCCTCGAGGAGGATGACGAGCGTGCGCGAGCGCTCCCCGGAGAGCCTGTCGGGGTTGACCTCGCCGTCACCGAACGCATCCAGGTAGAGGCGCGAGAGCAGCGGGATGTCCGCCTCGGTGGCAGGACGCAGGCGCAGCGGCGGACCGGGGGTTGCGGGGGCGGGGCGATCGTCGAGGCGCAGTGCGTGCTCGGAGTGCTCATGGGCCATCCCGTAGGCGTTCGCCAGCGCTCGCCCGCCAGCCGATCCCCGGGGGACCACCAGCAGCAGCTGCCCACCACCACGGGCCTCAAGCAGCACAAGCGCCTGCTCGAGCAGCGCTCGGCCGATGCCGCGACGCCGCTTGGGCGGGTCGACCATGCCGGTGACCTCAAAGACACCGGCCCGGTAGCCGTAGATGCCGAGGAAGCCGCAGAGCGCGCCGTCCTCCCACCAGAGCAGATCACGGACCTCATCGGTTGCGCGGCTGCGCAGTGTGCCCCACTCGAGCTTCAGACGGCCGCCGTCGGCGGCCAGGCAGCGGCGCTCGAGGCCCGCTATGGCCTCGAGCGCCGCTGGGGAAAGTCCCTGCGCCTGCTCGATCATCGCCGCCCTCCCCAGCCGTGGCGCTGGATGCAGCGCTCGCGCCGTAGCTCAACACGGTCCTGAATGCTCAGCGAGCCCAGGCGTGCCCGATCGAGCTTGATCCAGGCTGTTTGTGGCACCTCGCGGCTCGCGCTGAGCCATCGTCTGCCGGGCAGCACCATCGCCGCCATCGTGCGGGTCAACATGTTCTTCCTCTCTGTGAATGTATGTGCAGTCAGCGTCGAGTGACACGGCTGCGGGCGTGTCACACCGCCACGCTGACCGCGCGTCAAAAGCCACTATCTGTTACCTGCTTGGGTTACTGCTGTCTACTGGCTCATCGCGCTCGTCGGGCCGGTGACCGACCGCTCACTCGCATGGCGTCCGGCCTCGTTTGGGCAACAAAAAAGGGCGGCCCCGATGGGGTCCGCCCTCGCATGCTCGGTATCTGACGCGCTGGTATCAGCGCGTCAGCCTCACAGCGAGGTACCCACCGGCGCCATCCGCCGCGGCTGCCGTCGGCAGACCAGCGGACGTGAGCACGCCGAATCCAAGCCCGGCGGCTGCGGTCACGTTGAGCGTGTGGTTGGTGAAGATTTCCATGACTTACCTCGTGTGGTGCTACTGCCTGGCAGGTGACATTACGCAATCGGATACGGAAATGCAAGTGCCTGCGAGAGAAAGTTGTCGTGGGGCGCGCGGCTGGTCACACCTGATTCAGTCGGGACCGGCGTGCGCCTCAGCGCCGTCTCCCTCGACAAGCTCGCCGTCGCGCATCAGTACCACGGCGCCGTCGTCAAAGACGGCACGCAACTCGAGCCGGCCGCCGAGCGCCGCCACGAAACGCGACAGGGCCACCAGGCTCGGGTCCAAGCGGCGCTCGGTCCCGGCCCCCTCTGGCTCCGACGCCGACAGCGCCTCGACTATGCGCCCATCCTCGATCCCCATCTTGGCTGCGTAGGCTGCGACCAGCGCCTGCGCAGCCATGAGCCTCCCGTAGGCCTGCATCTCCTCCTCGTTCAGCGCCCGCTCGGCTCGTATCTCGCGCCAGCTGCGCGTCCCCTCTGCCAACTCTGCCCACCTCCTCGAATGCTTCGCAGATGATTGTCGTAGAGCCGGTCGGCCACGGGGATGCTGCGCGCATACCAACCCCGCCAGTCGCCCGTCTTGTCGCCGCCGACCAGCACGACCGCGTGACGCCTGGGATCGAACGCGAAGAGCATGCGCAGGTTGCCACCGATGGACCGCAGCTCCTTCATGTTGTGGTGACGCGAGCCCTTGAGCGAGTCGACGAACGGGCGGCCCAACCCGGGCCCTAGCTGCTCGAGGCGATCCAGCGCGACCGCCACCCTGGTTGCCGACTCACCGTCAAGCGTCCGGTACCAGCTCACCGCGCCCGCCGTCATCTCGATCTCCCAGCCCACAGCGAACATGTTCGCGCAGCCGCGCGGGTGCGACTCGAAAAGACACACTTACGTGACAGTTAGAGCGCCGGCGTCAGGCGCCATCGCGTCTGCGGACTCGAGCACCGGCAGATACTTCCGGCCGCTCAGCCTGACGACCGCTGCGCGCGAGCGCTCGCTCTTGCCCAACCCATGCGTGAAGCCTGCCTTGGCCACGGGCACAGTAGCCGACCGCCAGGGTCTCGCCTCGCCGGCTCAGGTGGCGATACCCGCGTACGCTCTCAGGCGGACGAACCGGCACAGGGCGGCTCGCCCGTGGCCTCGCCGGGCATGTGCGCCAGCACGGCGGTCCAGCTCGGGCAATCGCAACAACATGGAGGCAGCATGACTCAGGCACAGGCAACGACCTCACTCGACGATGATCGCCTGCGGGTGACGAGGTGGGTCTTTGACCCTGGCGCCACCACGGGCGCACATCGCCACGAGTTCGACTACATCGTCGTGCCGATCAGCGGTGGTCTGTTTCGTGTGACCAACGCGGACGGGACGCAGACCGAAAGAAGCCAGGTGGCCGGGGTTCCGTACGCGGGTACCGCCGGCACTGAGCACGACCTCCTCAACGCGACCGATGCCACGGTCAGCTTCGTGGAGATCGAGCTCAAGCACTGAGCGGGCGATCAGGGTCCTACCGTTTGCCCCATGTACGAGAAGCTCTTTGACACCGTGCTGCGCCGCATCCCGCCACAGCGCGCCCACGCGGCCGCGCTCGGCGCGCTGGATGCCGTAACGAGCCGGCCACGGCCGCGACGCTGGTTGCGCCAGGCCACCCACCGGCAGAGCGGGGTGATCGCGATCGATGCGCTCGGGGTGCGCTTCCCGTCGCCGTTAGGTGTTGCAGCCGGCCTGGACAAGGATGCAGAGCACTACGAGGCACTCGGTGCGCTGGGCTTCGGCTTTGTCGAGGTTGGCACGCTCACGCCCGTCGCGCAGGCTTCGAACCCACCTCCGATCCTCGCCCGACTCCCGGCCGACCGGGCGCTGCTGAACAGGATGGGCTTTCCAAACAAGGGCGCCGAAGCAGCGGCGAGGCGCCTCGCTCGTCAGCCGCGCCAGACGCTCGTCGGCGCCAACATCGGCAAGAACCGTGAGACGGACCTCGAGCGGGCGGCGGATGACTACGTGCGGGCGGCGGCGGCGCTCGCGCCGTTCGCGGACTATCTGGTGCTGAACGTCAGCTCGCCCAACACGCCGGGGCTGCGGGAGCTCGAGTCGGTGTCAAGGCTTGAACCACTGGTGCGCGCCACCCGGGGGGCCGCAGGCAACACGCCGCTGCTGGTGAAGATCAGCCCCGACCTCGAGGACACGGCGATCGATGCACTGGCCGACATGGCAGTGGACCTCGGGCTGGCGGGGATCGTCGCGACCAACACGACCCTTGACCGGGACGGGCTCGCAACGCCAGCCGAGCAGCTTGCACGCGAGGCCTGGCCCGATGGTGGCGGAGTGTCGGGGCGTCCGCTGAAGCAACGCTCGCTGTCTGTGCTCTCACGGCTTCACGCGCGGGTCGGCGGGCGGCTCGTGCTGGTCTCCGCCGGTGGGGTCGAGTCGGCCGCGGATGTCTGGGCGCGCGTGCTCGCCGGCGCGAGCCTGGTGCAGTCCTACACGGGGTTTGTCTACGGCGGTCCCGCCTGGCCAAGGACCGTGAACCGGGAGCTCGAGCGGCGCGCGCTCGCGGCCGGGGTGCAGACCCTGCAGGAGCTCGTTGGGGCCGGCGCGGGCTCGCAGGCCGACGATCACCGAGCCGACGCGGACGACCTTCGAGCCCGCTGAGTAATCCTCTTCCCCCGATTCCGCCGCACCTGTGACAATGGCAGGGTGGGCAGCGGCAGCGATCCAGCAGCACCGGCGTCACAGTCCGACGCTGCACGAGCCGAGCTGCACGCGGCAGACCTCCGGCGCGAGCGCGAGCGCCGCTGGCTTGAGTTCGGCTCGCGGGCTGAGTTCAATGATCCGCGGCTTGAGTACAGGCGCCTGTTCGCGGAGCTGCTTGGCACCTTCATGCTCGTGCTGGTCGCCGCCGGCGCGGGCCTGTTGCACGCCGAAGGTCAGGTAACCCTGAACGCCGCCGTGGTCGCCCCCGGCCTGATGGTGATGGCGATCATCCTGTTCATGGGGGCCGTCTCAGGCGCGCACCTGAACCCCGTCGTGTCGATCGCCTTCGCCCTGCGCAGGGACTTCCCATGGCGGCGCGTGCCCGCCTACATCGTGGTGCAGCTCGCTGGGGCGGTGCTTGCGGCCCTGTTTCTGCTGGCCGTGTTTGGCAACGTGGGCCACCTCGGCGCAACGCTTCCGGGACCCGGTTACGCGGCGTGGCAGGCGCTGCTGATCGAGGTCGTGCTGACCGGCGTCCTGGTCAGCGTGATCCTCGGCACCGCCTCGGCCGCGCAGAACGTCGGCGCGATCGGCGCGCTCGGCGTGGGCGGCTACATCGCGCTGGCTGGGATGTGGGCTGCGCCGGTGAGCGGGGCATCGATGAACCCGGCGCGCTCGCTGGGCCCGGCGCTCGTCTCGGGCGACTGGAGGGCCTTCTGGGTGTATGTGGTGGGCCCGATGATCGGGGCGGCACTGGCGGTCGGCGCCGCCATGATCCTGCGTGGCAGTGGCGGTGACCGGGTCGCACAGCTGGCGGTCTCGGGCAGGCTCGGGTCAAGCCTCGATGAGCACCCGGCGGTGATCGGCGAATGACCACACCGGACGAGCCGGCCGGGGCCGTCCACATCAAGTGGAGGCAGGCGGTCGCCGAGCACGACTACGCGGCCGCCACGGCCTACCTATCGCTCAAGTTGGGCGATGATGACGTCGAGAAGGCGGTGCGGCGTTTGCGCGACGCCAAGCTCACGAGTCGACGCGCCAATGACATCCTGCGGGCCGCGGGGCTGTCCCCGGCGCCGCTGGATGACCCCGGTGTGATGAAGGACCTGATCAAAGCGGTGGAGGGTGAGGAGCTTAGCCCCGTCCTGGTGCTGAGCGGCAAGCGCGGTTCGGACATCGCCGACGGGTTTCACCGTGTATCGCTCGTCTACAGGCTCGACCCCTACGCCGTGGTGCCGCTGAAGATTGGCTGAGCCCCCGTGCCGAAGATCCGCAGATCCCGAGGCCGGTGGGACGAACGACGCCGCTCCGGGTAGCGATCAATAAGCTGGCCGGTGAACCGCAAAGCAATCTGGAGGCCAAGTCATGCAGCTGGGAATGGTCGGACTCGGGCGCATGGGCGCCAACATGGTGCGTCGGCTCGTTCGGGACGGGCACGAGCTGGTGGTCTTTGATGTCTCTGCGGACGCCGTGGTGTCGCTGGCCCAGGAGACCGGCGCCACCGGCGCCAGCTCACTCGAGGAGCTTGTCTCGAAACTCCAGCCGCCGAGGGCGATTTGGACGATGGTCCCCGCCGCATTCACCGACGACACGATCTCCAAGCTCGCGGAACTGGTGTCTGAAGGGGACGTCCTGATCGACGGCGGCAACAGCTTCTACCGGGATGACATCTCACGTGCCGAGAGACTCGAGCCACAGGGCATCCACTATGTGGATGTCGGCACCAGCGGCGGCGTGTTCGGGCTGGAGCGCGGGTACTGCATGATGATCGGTGGTGGCGACGGCGCGGTCAGCCTGCTCGACCCGATCTTCAAGTCACTGGCTCCCGGACTGGGTGAAATCGAACGCACGCCGGGCCGCACGGGTGATCCGTCCACCGAGGAACAGGGCTACCTGCACTGCGGGCCCGCAGGCGCCGGCCACTTCGTCAAGATGGTTCACAACGGCATCGAGTACGGGCTGATGGCCGCCTACGCCGAAGGACTCAACATCCTGCACCAGGCGAACTTCGGTAAGCAGCAGCAGGTTCACGACGCCGAGACAGCCCCGGTTCCGGGCGCGGAGCGCAACTACGCCTATGACCTGGACCTGACCGCGATCACCGAACTGTGGCGGCGCGGCAGCGTCATCGCGTCGTGGCTGCTTGACCTGACGGCGGCGGCGCTGGTCGAGTCCCCTGAGCTAGAGGAGTTTCATGGCCGTGTCTCGGACTCAGGGGAGGGGCGCTGGACCGTGGATGCCGCGATCGATGCGGCGGTTCCCGCCTACACGCTCAGCGCGGCGCTGTTCACGCGCTTCAGCTCGCGCGGAAACGCAGAGTACGCGGACAAGCTGCTCTCGGCGATGCGCAAGCAGTTCGGCGGTCACGCGGAAAAGGACACTTGATCGCCAGGCCGCCCGCGATGGGTGCGCCGCCTCAGTCGCCGGCGGCCACCTCCCGCCGCGATGGCTCCGCCCACAGGGTGTGAAAACTGCCATCGCGGTCGGTGCGCCGATAGGTGTGCGCGCCGAAGTTGTCCCGCAAGCCCTGGATCAGCGAGGCGGGCAGGTGCTCGCGGCGAAGCGCGTCGAAGTAGGCCAGTGAGGAGGCAAAGGCCGGTGCCGGCACCCCCGCGGCGGCGGCGATCGCCACCACGCGCCGCCACGAGTCAGTGCTCTGCTTGATGGCCTCAGCGAAATAGGGGGCGGCGAGCAGGGTCGGTAGCGCGGCCTGTTCGTCGTAGGCCTCGCGGATCCGGTTCAGGAACCGCGCGCGAATGATGCATCCACCACGCCAGATTGATGCCACCCGACCCAGGTCGATCACCCAGCCGTGTTCCACGGACGCTGCTCTGATCTGGTCGAACCCCTGTGCGTAGGCCACGATCTTTGAGGCATAAAGCGCCCTGCGCACATCCTCCATGAACGCTCCGGTGTCGAGCTCTTGGGCGTTGATTGCAGCGCCGAAGGTCTCGCGCACCAGCGACCGCTGCTCGACGTGCCCGGACAGCGAGCGGGCGAAGGTCGCCTCGGCGATGCCGGTGACGGGAACACCCAGGTCAAGTGCGCTCTGCACCGTCCAGCGTCCCGTGCCCTTCTGTTCGGCCTGATCCTGGACGATGTCGACAAACGGTCGACCGGTAACGGCGTCTGTGTGAGCCAGCACCTGCATCGTCAGCTCGATCAGGAACGACTCGAGCTCACCCTTGTTCCAGTCAGCAAAGACGTCCGCGAGCGCCTCCGGCGAGGCTCCAGTGATCTCGCGCATGAGGTCGTAGGCCTCCGCGATCAGCTGCATGTCGGCGTACTCGATGCCGTTGTGGACCATCTTGACGAAGTGGCCCGCCGCGCCCGGCCCCACGTGCATGCAGCACGGCTCCCCGTCCACGTGGGCGGAGATGCGCTCGAAGATCGGGCCGAGCTTCTGGTAGGAGGCCTCACTGCCGCCGGGCATGATGCTCGGACCGTGCAGCGCGCCCTCCTCGCCCCCGGAGACCCCGGTGCCGACGAAGTTCAACCCGCGCTGGGCGAGCGCCGCCTCGCGTCTGGCCGTGTCAGCAAAGTGGGCATTGCCAGCGTCAACGACGATGTCGCCCTCCTCGAGCAGCGGCACCAGCTCGTCGATCACCGCGTCGGTCGGCGCGCCAGCCTTGACCATGATGATGATCGCCCGCGGCCGCTCGAGGCTTGCGACGAACTCCTCAAGCGTACTCGTGGAGATGAAGTCGCCCTCGTGGCCGAACTCTTTGACGAGCGCATCCACGCGCGCCTGGGTGCGGTTGTGCAGCGCAACGGTGTAGCCGTTGCGCGCGAGGTTTCTGGCCAGGTTGCGTCCCATGGTCGCCAGGCCCGTGACACCTATGGCGGCACGGCCCGTGTTGGAGGTGCCGGTGCCCTGCACGTCGCCGCTGTCGCCCATCATCAGCTCCTGTCTGCGAGTCGGTGGTCACGTCGTGGGCTGCGTCGACCGAGCTCCGGCGATCTTGCCCGCAAGCCATTCGCGGTCTTGACAGCCGGTGCAGGGCGCGCTCCCAGCCGGACCATATCCGCCCAGGCCTTTCCGCGCAGCCACGACGCGCAACTCTGGGCGGCCGGGCCGAGGACCTACACTCTCAGCGCGCTGCACACGGGCGGTTAGCTCAGCTGGTAGAGCGCCTGCTTTACACGCAGGATGTCGGGGGTTCGAGCCCCTCACCGCCCATCCAAGAAATGCCTGGTAT
>JAJZID010000301.1 GCA_021810705.1 Actinomycetes bacterium | reverse complement strand
CGGGGCTGCCGGAGCTGCCGGAGCTCTTGGTGCTGGACGGTCCCTACGACGCGTTCGGCTCGCAGCTGTTTGCCCAGGGCGCGCTGATGCCGCAATCGCGCTCCTCGGCGGTGGTTGCTCGGGTGCTTGACCCGCAGCCGGGCGAGCGCGTTGCGGACCTGTGCGCCGCCCCCGGCGCCAAGACCACGCACCTGGCGGCGCTGATGCGCGGCGAGGGCGAGATCGTTGCCCTTGAGCGTCACGCGGGACGCGCCCGGGCGCTTGCGCAAACCTGTCTGACGATGGGTGCGGCCCACGTCCGCGTGGTTGCCAGCGACGCCCGCAGCTTCCAAGACGGGCAGGGCTTTGATCGCGTTCTGCTCGACCCGCCGTGCAGTGGCCTCGGCACGCTGCAGTCACGCCCCGATCTGCGCTGGCAGCCGCGCCGGGGCGAGCTTGCGACGCTTGCCACGACACAGCGCGAGCTGCTCGATCACGCCGGCCGCCTGCTGCGACCCGGCGGCACGCTGGTCTACTCGGTCTGCACGGTTTCGCGCTCTGAGTCCGATCAGCTGATCACGGGCTTCCTTGAGGCCAACGCCGAGTTCGAGCTCGATCGGGCCTGGCGGATCCTGCCTCACGCAGAGCACACCGACGGCTTTTACATCGCGCGCCTGAGGCGCTGCGGGAGCGCACGTTAGAGTTCTGGGAGGTGCGCGATGAGCAGGCGATTCTTGGTCCCAACTGTCCCAGCTGCGGCGAGCCGTGGCTGCGCCCCGGCACGCTTCCCGGGCGCTACCGCTGCCTGAACTGCATGAGCCGCTACGAGCTGCAGTCCGTCTGTCCAAACTGCGGCGAGCACTCGACGATCGTGCGCATGTCAACGACCGCCATCGTGCAGTGCAACCACTGTCACGCGACGATGCTCAAACCGTTGTGAGCGACGCCGCGCCGAGCTTGCTGCCGGACGCGCAGAGGCGCTCACGCATGGCCGGGCGTGAGGTCGCGCCGTCGATCCTGGCCGCGGATCTGGCACGGCTCGGCAGTCAGCTGCGCGAGGTTCTGGCCGCGGGCGCGCGCGTGATCCACGTTGACGTCATGGACGGGCACTTCGTGCCCCCGATCACGTTCGGTGCCAACGTCGTCGAGGCGATCGCTGGCATCGTTCACGGGGCCGGCGCGGTGATTGACGTGCACCTGATGATCGAGCGGCCCGAACGCCAGGTGGCCGACTTCGCCAGCGCGGGCGCCGACAGCATCACGGTGCACGTCGAGGCCACTGCGCACCTGCACTACGCCCTGCAGGCCATCCGTGAGCTCGGCTGCGGCGCGGGCGCGGCGATCTGTCCGGCAACGCCGACGGCGATGTTGAGCGATGTCGCCGCCGACGGTGTGCTCGACCTTGCGCTGTGCATGAGCGTCAACCCCGGCTGGGGCAACCAGCGTCTGATCCCGCACTCGCTGGCCAAGCTTGCGGCGCTGCGCGCGCTGCTCGCTGAGCAGGTGGCGCTGGAGGTCGACGGTGGTGTCAATGGCGCCACCGCGGCGGGTGTCGCGCGCGCCGGAGCGAACCTGCTGGTGGCCGGCAGCGCGATCTTCGGCGAGCGTGACCCGGGCGGCGCCTACCAGCGCATCGTCCAGGCAGCCTGGGCAGACGCCTGAGCCCGGCCGCGCACGTATGCTTGAGCGCGTGCCGGTGAGAAGCGAAGCGGACCTGCGTCACCTGCGGCGCGCCGTGGAGCTGGCGGCACTGGGTGGCGCTGAGGTGAGCCCCAATCCACGGGTTGGTGCCGTGCTGGTGGCTGGTGGGGAGGTCGTCGGCGAGGGTTATCACCGGGCTTTAGGGGAGCCACACGCGGAGGTGGAGGCGATCCGCAGCGCCGGGCGCAGCTCGCTGGCGGGGGCAACGTTGTATGTGTCGCTTGAGCCGTGTTGCCATCAAGGCCGCACACCGCCGTGCACCGACGCGATCCTTGCGGCTGGGATCGGGCGCGTGGTGGTCGCCTCTGACGACCCCTCCGCCCATGCGAGTGGCCGCGGCCTCGGGATTCTGCGCGACGAGGGCGTCGCCGTCGACATCGCCGACGGCGAGCTCGCACAGCAGGCCCGGCTGCTCAACCAGCCGTTTCGCAAGCACGCCCGCAGCGGCCGGCCCTGGGTCATGTTCAAGGCCGCGATGTCGCTTGACGGCAGGGTCGCGACGCGCAGCGGCGACTCACGCTGGATCTCCGGCGCGGCAAGCCGTGAGCTGGTGCACCGCTGGCGCGCCGAAAGCGACGCGGTTGCGGTCGGGATCGGCACCGTGCTCGCCGATGACCCGCAGCTCTCAGCGCGCGTGGGCGGCTCTGACTCGGATCTGCTCGCAGAGCGTCAGCCGCGACGGGTGGTGTTCGACTCGCTCGCGCGGCTCGCGGCCGGCGCCAGGCTGCTCGACGACATCGGGTCGCTGCCGCTGACGGTTGTCACATCGCGCGCCGCGCCGCGGACCGCGCTCGACGCGCTGCGCGCGCGCGGTGTCGGTGTGATCTGCGCCACCGGCGAGAACGAACAGGCGCGCGTGCGCTCGGCGCTCGACCAGCTCGGAGCGGAGGGAATCACGTCGCTTTTGCTGGAGGGCGGGCCGCGGCTTGCCGGAGTGTTCCTGGACGTGGGGGAGATCGACGAGATCAGGCTGTTCATCGCGCCCGTCCTGCTCGGCGGCCGCGGCGCGCGCGCGCCGCTCGAGGGCGAGGGTGTGGAAACGGTCGCGGAGGCGCTGCGCGCCCAGACCCTCGAATGCGAGCAGCTCGGCGAAGATCTGCTGCTGCGCGCCCGCCTGCGGGAGTGGTGAGCTGTTCACCGGGCTGATAGCCGACCTCGGGCAGATCGTCGCGATCGAGCGCGGCGCCGACGGCGCACGCCTTGAGGTCGCCACGCGTCTGGCTGGCGAGGTTTCGCTGGGCGACTCGGTGGCCGTGGACGGCGTCTGTCTGACCGCCATCGCCGTCTCACCCGGCGCCTTCCAGGCCGAGCTGATGAACGAGACGCTGCGGCTGTGCTCGCTGGCGGAGGCGCGGGCCGGCCAGGCGGTGAACCTCGAGCTGGCCATGCGCCCGGACCAGCGCCTGGGGGGACACATCGTGCAGGGCCACGTCGACGGCGTCGGCACGGTCAGCGGTGTGCTCAGCGACGGCTTTGCCCGCGTCATGACGGTGCAACCGC
>JAJZID010000300.1 GCA_021810705.1 Actinomycetes bacterium | reverse complement strand
CTTGCGGCGAAGGCGTCAAACGGCTCTCCGTCGACGCGCTCAGCCTCGTAGAAGCGGACCCAGCGTTCAACCGCATCGGGCACGCGGCGAGCCGGCAGGCGGGTCTTCAGCCGCTCGCCGAAGCGCACCGCGCCGTCCTCGTAGGAGCCGCCGATGTGCGGTATGTAGGCCGGGATCGTGGCCTGGCCGACCTTGATCGACGCGCCGTAGAAGCCGATGCCGGCGAGGTGATGCTGGCTGCAGCCGTTCGGGCAGCCGCTCATCTTGATGTGGATGCGGCGGGTCAGCGGGTCGCTGATCGCCATCTGCTCGAGCCGCTGGCTGAGCGCCCGGTTGAGCCCCATCGAGCTCGTGATCCCGAGCTTGCATGAGTCGGTGCCCGGGCAGCTGACCACGTCTGTGATCTCCTCTGCGCCGGCCGCACCCAGGCCGGACCGCTCAAGCTCGCGCCACACGTCGTAGACCGACTCCTCGCGCACCCAGCGCAGCACAATGTTCTGGCGTGCGGTCGTGCGTGCGCAGGGGCCCGTTGACCGGCGCATCAGCGCCGCCAGGCCACGCAGCTGGCTCGGATCGAGATCTCCGCGCGGGACCTTCACCTCGACCGTGCAGAAGCCGGGCTGGCGCTGGCGCCGTACGTTGCTCTGCACAAAGCGCTCAAACGCGCGGCTGTCGCCGTTGGGCGAGCAGGCCTGCGCGGGCGGGCTGGGCGCGTGGGCCTCTTCGTCCTGGCGCAGCAGCAGCGGCTCGGGATCAAAGTCGCGCGCGTTCACCCAGCCCTCGCGCAGCTCCGCTTCGACCAGCTCGCGCAGCGCGCCGATCCCAAGCTTGTCGACGAGCACCTTGATCCGCGCGCGGGCGCGGTTGACGCGCAGGAAGTCCTGGCGGTCGAAGATGCGCAACAGCGCCTCGGTCACCTTCAGGTACTCGCCGTTGTCGAGCTCGACGAAGTCGTAGAGCACCGGTGCGAGGCGCGGCATGATCGACGTCCCGCCGCCAACCCTCATCTGTACGCCCCGCACGCCCGCGCGCAGACGCGGCGTGAAGGCGACGTCATGGATCTGAGTGACGACCTCATCCGCTTCGTTGGCGCTGAAGGCGGTCTTGACCTTGCGCGGCATCATCTGCGTGGTCGGGTGACGCACGAAGTAGCGCACGTAGGCGCCCGCGTAGGGGGTGATGTCAAACAGCTCGTCGGGCAGTGTCCCGGCGCGCGGGTCGCCGGTGACGTTGCGCACGGTGTTGCCGCAACCCTCGCGGCTCGAGAGCCCGGCCTCGCCGAGCCGGCGCAGGAGCTGCTCGACCTGTGCCAGCGGCACGTTGTGCATCTGGATGTTCTGGCGGGTCGTGATGTGGCCCTTGCGCAGCGGCACGTGGGCTTCGATCACCTCCGCGAAGGCGTCGAGTTGCTCGGGTGTGACTCCGCCCATCGGCAGCTTGATGCGGATCATCTGCACGTCCGGCTGGCGTTGGCCGTAGACGCCCTGGCGCAGCCGGAACTTGATGAACTCCTCCTCGGCCAGCTCGCCGCGCATGAACCTGCCGGCCTGCGTGGCGAAGTCCGTGAACTCGTTCTCGAGGATCGGGATCACGTGGCCGGGCACGTGATCGATGCGCTCGGGGTGCTCGAGTGAGCCGCTGGCGTTGGGCGATGCGTGCGCTGCCATCTGTCTTCTCCGGTCGGTGGCTGGGGCCGGCCGGCGTTCGCACACCAGCCGGCTGGCATAAAATACCAAATCCTGACCGAGTTTTATGCATTTGTGGTCCGGGCACGCGCCACCGCCCACACGTCGCCGGCTGACTCGGTCAAGACGGCGTGGTGGTAGCTCCGGAAGCGGCCCGCCGCGGACGGCGCAACGGTGAGGCCTGGCAGATTGGGCGCAAGAGACCGCCGCGTCACGGTGAGGGCGAGCGTGGCGAGCTGGCCCACGCCGCGATCAGCGACCTGGAGGTCGGCTACTCGGCCGCCGCAAAGGCGGAGGGCCTGACGGTTCTGCGCTACGGCGCGGACTTCGACCGCGTCGCCGCGGTCACCGGCCAGCGCACCGAATGGGCCGTGCCGCCCGGCTCGGTGGACTGACCAGCGTCGGTGCCACCACGCGACGTTTACTGGATCCTCGCCTATGCGCTCGTCCGCTCCGCCCTGCTCAATGGCCGTATTGATCACGCCCTCCATAGGTCGGCTTCCCCGCGCCGGAATCGGTTAACGCGACTGTGCGCACCAGCTTTTGAGTACGGCTGGCAGTTCATCAAGCGAGTCGAGCCGTACGCCAGCCACAGCGGCTTGCCGCCAGTCTGCGTGCACATGCCCCCACGGTCCACGGCGCACGAACACGGTGAACATGCCCGCGTCCCGAGCGGGGAGCGCGGCGTTGTCCACGCGATCACCGACATGCGCGATCTGCGCTGGCGGGACCTCTAACGGTTCAACGACACGCGCGAAGCACACAGGCGAGGGTTTCCCACCTCCCCAACGTGCAGATGACGCAATGAAGGCAACGGCCAAGTCGAGTCGTGCGAGAGTGGCCTCAGCCCCTTCGGGCTGATTGCCTGCCAGACCGGCCGCAGACCAGCGCTCACGAGCGCTGAGAGGTTTCGCCCGACGTTCGGGTTCAAGTCATCAGCTCTCATATCTGCGGTCATCGGTGGTCTGGCAACAGCGCGCAGTTTCCATACGTGACGATGATCAATGCGCCGCTAGATCACCACACCCAACGCACCGAACAAGGTCAACGCCGCGAAGCTCGCCGCACCGGCAACGGCTGACCAGGAGCGCGTCTCATCGACGAGCGTCTCGGCGAGCGTGAACACCACCACACGCGACTCCGCCGCGCCGTCGACCATCCGGGCGAAGATACTGGGCCGAGACTTGTCCCCGGGAATAGCACCGACAGTCGCCGAGGCCATCGTTTGGCAGGTCGGTGCGAATCGGTGAAAGCGGCAGTGCTAAGGCGTTGCGACTGGAACCCGCAGCGTCAGTAAGACTCGCTAGTCTTACTCGTATGAGGGTTACGCAGAAGGGGCAGGTCACGATTCCGCTGGAGGTTCGTCGCGCGCTCGGGATAACCACAGGGACGGAAGTCCGCTTCGAGCTCGCCGACGGCGCCGCGCGTCTGGTGTTAGACCGCGAGCAAGCGGCAGCCGAGATCAACCGGGTACGCGGCTCCGGGGACGTTGAGCTCA
>JAJZID010000299.1 GCA_021810705.1 Actinomycetes bacterium | reverse complement strand
CTGACCGCGATCGGCGGGCCGGGCGAGGACGACATCGACCGGCAGCTGCGCGAGCTCTCATCCACCAGCGCGGTTGATAACGAGCTCGCCCAGCTGAAGTCGCAGCTCGCTGGCGGGGCGCAGCTCGAGGGTGGCCAGCAGCCCGTGGGAGAACTCGCCGCCGGCTCCGAGCCAGCCCCCGAAGCGGCCCAGGCGGCCCCCGAAGCGGCCCAGGCGGCCCCCGAAGCGGCCCAGGCGGCCCCCGAAGCGGCCCAGGCGGCCCCCGAAGCGGCCCAGGCGGCTCCCGAAGCGGTCTCACCGACTCCCGCGGCGGCGCAGCCGCCGACCGAGCAGGCTGCTGACCCTGCCGCCCCGCCGTTCGACGATGAGCAGGCCGCGGACGACGCGGGCGGCGGCGAGGAGCACGCCCCAGCACCGGCGCCCGAGACCGAGCCGTAGGAGCGGTCTCAGGCGCGGCGCTCAGCTCCAGCTGAACGCGAAGGTCGATACCTCGACGGTGGGTGCGACGCCGTCGGGCAGCACCGTGCTCACCGCCAACGCCGCCCGGTAGCCGGGCGGCGCGCCGCGAAGCTCCAGGTCGCTGCAGAGCCAGCCGCCCGCGACCATGTCGTCCAGCACGTCAATCCCGCCCATGCTCAGAGCTGAGCCCGCGCCACCGGCCTTGAGCACCGCCTCCTTGCGCACCCACAGGCGCAGCAGCGCCTCCGGGCTCGGGTCGGCGAGGTGGGCGGCGTACTCACGCTCGCTGCAGATGCGCCGGGCGAACCACGGTTTGCCGGTCGCCGGATGCGGCGCCTGCACGTCCAAACCGAGCTCACGGCTGTGCGAGACGCCCACCAGCGCCAGGCGCTCCGAGTGCGAAAGGTTGAAGCGCAGCGGCTCGCCCCGCAAGCGCGGCTTGCCACCCGGCGCGCGCACGAACTCGAGCGCCGCCGGTTTCACATCGAGGTAGCCTGCGAGCAGCCGAGCGCACGCCAGGTGCGCCAGTTCGCGGCGTCGCGCCCGGTCGTCGTCGGCGAGCGGGACCAACCAGACATGCACTTCAAGATCAGCGAGCGGCGGCGGGAGCATGAGCGTGGACGGGGGATGGGCAAGCGCCCGATGCGGATGCGGTTGAAGCCCGCATCAGGCGGCCCCCGGGGGAGCCAGGATGTTGATTGAAGCCGACGGTGCGCATGGCACGCAATACTGAGAGCTGTGACGGCCACCAGAAACGCGCGTGCCCGCCGTGGCCGACGGCGGGCTGGCGAGCAGCAGAACGACACCAGGCCGCCGGTCCCACGCGAGGCGTGGACCAGGCTTGCGGCCTGCACGGCTGCGGCGGCGCTGCTGCAGCTGGACGGCACCGTGATCACGGTCGCGCTGCCCTCCGTTGCCCGCGGCCTGCATGTCTCGAGCTCGTCCACCGCCATCGTGCTGAGCGTCTACTTCGCAGCCTATGCGCTGCTGCTGTTTCCGGGTGGGCGCCTGGTCGACCGCTTCGGTGCCCGCCGCGTGGCTCTGCTCGGCCTGATGATCTTTGCCCTCGGCGCCGCGCTCGGAGCGGTCGTCTCGAGCCTCGCGCTGCTTTCGCTGACGCGCGTGGTGCAGGGCGTCGGCGCCGGGCTGGTCAGCCCGGCGGCGCTTGCGGGTGCTGTCAGCGGTTTCCCGCCCGAGCGGCGCGGCGGCGCGCTCGGTATCTGGGGAGCCAGCGCCGGCCTGGCGAACCTGGTGGGGCCGCTGCTCGGCGGCATTCTGACCGTTGTCTTCGGCTGGCGCTCTGACTGGTGGGCGCTTGTGCCCATGGCGCTGCTGGTCGCCTGGGCGGTGGCCGTCCACGTCCCGCGCGTCGTGCACGAGGTTGGGGTGGAGGGGCGCGGTCGCGTGCTCAACCGCACCGTCGTTGCGGCCGCGCTGGTCGCCGGCCTGACCTTCGCTGTGATGATCGGCGCCTTCTATCTCGCCGAGCAGTATCTGCAGAAGACAGCCCACTACTCGGCGCTCGGAGCCAGCTCCGTGCTGGTCGTGGTGGCCCTGTTCGTCGGCGCCGCGGCGCCGCTTGCGGGCAGACTGGTCGACAGCAGGGGCGAGCGATTCCCGACGGCGCTTGGCTTCATCGGCGCGGGCGTCGGCATGGGTGTGATCGGGATTCCGGGCGTTTCGCTGACCGGGCTCGGCGCCGGCATTGCGCTGGTGCCGATCGGCCTGGGACTCGGGATGCTTTTCGTACCCGTCTCGCGCGCGGCGCTCAACTCGATCCCAGACCACTCGCACGGACGCGTCTCGGCGGTCCTCTCCACAGCGCGCTTGGCCGGCGCGGCGCTCGGTGCCGGTCTCGCGGGCGTGGCGTTGTCGTCGAGTGGTCCGTCGGCCTCCGCGCTGCATACGGCGCTGCTGGTGGCCGCCGGCGCCTGCCTGCTTGTCGGGCTTCCCGCCACCGCGCAGTTCCAGCGTCGCACGCGCCTGCCCGCCGCAGAGCCGGCAGCCTGATCCCGGACCCCAGGCAAGTGCCAGTGATCGCTGGCGTTTCGGTCTCCGCTCCGGCCACCGCGCTCACGCGAAGGGCGCAGCATGGCAACATCGGCGGCTCGCATGCACGGTGAAGCGGACCGATATCAGCTCTCCCACGTCTACCCGCTGGGCAGCCGCATCAACGAGCACGGCCATCTGGAGATCGGTGGTTGCGACACCGTGGATCTCGCGGCACAGTTCGGCACGCCCGCGTTCATCGTGGCCGAGGAGGACCTGCGCGCCCGAGCCCGCGCCTACCGTGACGGCCTGGCTGCTCTGCACCACGACAGCGACGTGCTGTTTGCTTCCAAGGCGTTTCCCTGCACCGCCGTCTACCGGCTGCTGGCCCAGGAGGGGCTTGCCTGCGACGTCGCCTCCGGCGGCGAGTTGGCGCTCGCGCTGGCCGGCGGCTTCGACCCCGCGCGGATCTATCTGCACGGCAACGCCAAGTCCGAGGACGAGCTACGCGAAGCACTCGCAGCCGGCGTCGGCCATGTGGTGCTCGACTCGACCGATGACATCCGGCGGCTCGAGCGGGTCACGGCGGCGCGCAACAGCACCCAGGAGGTGCTGTTGCGGGTCACACCCGACGTCGCCGGCGACACGCACGCCGCGATCTCAACCGGCCAGGCTGACTCGAAGTTCGGCTTCAGCATGGCGCAGGCGCGCGCGGCGATCGACCTGGTGGCCGCTTGCGGCCA
>JAJZID010000298.1 GCA_021810705.1 Actinomycetes bacterium | reverse complement strand
CATCGCCCGAGCACGGCTCGATCCACGACCAGATCGCCGCAAGCGGCGCGCCGGAGCTGCTGCTTGACGCCTTTGCGGGGCGGCTCGAGTACCACACGCCGTGGTCGCAGGACCGTGAGGTCTCGCACCTCTTCCGGGGCAATGTCTCGGTGCAGGAGGCAGATGCGCTGCTCGGCGAGGCGGGGCTCGGCTGGTTGCGGCTGGTTGACAACGGCCTGCTGGCCGCGCACGGGCCGGTGGGTGCGGCGTCCGGCTGGGGGATCTCGGGCGAGCGTGTGCACGCCTATCACCTGATTCCGTCGGTCGCATCGAAGGCCCGGGCCGTGGCGTGGCACATGCGCATGCGTGCCTATGCACCGGCGGAGTGCATCGGCTGCGGCGACTCCAGGGAGGACCTTGAGATGGCCGGCTCCGTCGGGACGTTCTGGTTGGTCGCAAACGCCGTCGAGACCGACCCGGACCTGCGCGGCGTGGCGGCGGCGTGGGGGAACGTGAGGGTCAGCAGCGAGAGCTGCGGTGCCGGTGTCTATGAGGCAGTTGTGACCACGCTTGCGCAGTCGCGCTGAGGCGGCCGCGGCTTCCCGTCGCGTGTTCAGCCTGTGGCGCGGCGGGTCAGTAGGCCCAGCGTCGCGCCCGCGTCAGGCGGCCGAGCGACTGCGGGCCAGCTCTCGCGCCTCCCTGGTGATCGCATCCTCGTCGGCGACCGCGCGTGCCAGCTGTCCCGCCGCGTCCGCCATGCCGCCGAAGGCTGCCGCCACCGCCGCGGCGTCCGAGCCGCCGATCGCGCGGTTCATCTCGGCGACGGCCGTGTCGAAGCGCTGCCACAGATCCTCAGGGCCACGTCTGCCGGTGCCGGGTCGCAACTCGTAGGGCGGCTCCGCCTCGGCGGCTCCGGGAACCGGGCGCCACTGCATCCCTGCGTCGTGCGCCTGCCGCCAGGCGAGCTGCTCTGCGGTTGCCGCCTCTGAGAGCCGGAGCAGTCGGGTCGCGAAGCCCTGGTCCGGCGGCGCGAAGCGGTGGGCACGGATCGCCTCCGCCCAGCTTGCGCTCGCGTGCGCCACGAGTCGTTTGACGCGCTCGCGCTCGGCCTCGAGGTCCTCGCCGAAGCTCGTTGCGGCTGTGTCGCTCATCTCGACCCCCCGTCATCCGGATGCTCCACGACCCCGACCGCCTCGCCGCTCCAGAAGTCAGTTGCACTCGGACTCGAAATCGGAGAGGCTGGCACCTGTGAGCCCTGATAGCCAGCTTCCACGATTCGGTTGAGGTCCGAGCGCTTGATCCTGACGCGCCTACCGACGCGCACGGCCGGCAGTGTGCCCGCGTCGATCCAGTTTCGGACCGTCTGCTGGTTGAGCCGCAGCAGCTCGGCCACCTCCGCGACGGTCAAGAACGACTCCTCAAATTCGTTTTCCAACATAGTCATTGATTCTACGGGCTGGATGCGATATTTGTAATTGAAGCTAACTGAGACTAATAAGAACTGAGATGATGTCATTGGGTTCGGACGGAAGGCCGGACCGGGAGGATCAGGTGTCGGGTCAGGATTTCGAAAGCGAGCAGCAGGGCGGTGGTGGGGCGGCGGTCACGAACGTGGTTCCGCTTCCGCGGCCCTGGTATGGCTCGCCGGCGGAGCTGGTGCCGATCGGCATGGAGCCCGCTGAGCGAGACGAGCCGCCTGCGGTGCTCGCCCACGCAACGGACTTCTGGGGCGGTGGCAGGAGCACGCTCGAGCGGGTGGTCGGGTCGGCGCCGGTTGAGCCCGGCGCGGGCCAGCCGTCCGCCTCACCCGATACTGGGCCTGAGCGCGAGCACCACGGAGAACGGCAGCCCGCGGCCGGTGCGGCGGCCAGCGCCGGCTACGTCGAGGCTTGGATCGAACCGGCCGCGGACCCCGGGCTTGGCGCCAGGGCCGCGGCGGCGTCGCTGTTCGCCAGAGCCGCATCGTCGGGGCGGCTGCGTCGACTGGAGATGGTTGCCTTTGCGGTTGTTGCGATGGCCGCCGGCACGGCCGCGGCCATCGTGTTGGGCGCGGGCCTGGCACCGTCGCGGAGCAACCGCGGGGGTGCGGCGCATACGCGCCCACTCACCGTCACGCAGACGATTCCCGTGCGCGAGCTGGTTGTGCGGACGGTCACGCGCGGCATTGCCCAGCGGCCGACGCGGCCTGCCCGCGAGCAGACGAGTTCCCGGCGTCTGCGAGCAGCGCACCGCGGCACGCGGGAGGGGCTGGCCGTGCGGTCTCACAGTGCGGTCGTCCCGGCCGCCTCAGGCGCAGGCGAGCGTACCGCCACCGTGACCGTGACCCACCCCGCGCCGTCCAGGCAGCCGGAGTCCGTAACCGCGCCGGTGTCGGCCGCGAACCGGGTTGCGCCATCAGACCGAGTATCCGGATGCGCGCCGAGTGTGACCAACGGCGGGGCGTGCAGCCTCTGAGGAGCAGCAAGCGAACGAGCGAAAGGCGACCATGAGCGGCAGACCGAGACCCCTACAGATCATGATCGGCGTGCTGGCCGGTGTTGCCCTTGCCGGCGGTGGCTACGCCTTCGCCGCATCGCGCAGCACGGAGGTCCACGCGTGCGTGGAAATCGCGGCGCCACATGCGCTGACGCTGAATGCTCGCTGCCCGCGTGGCTCACGGCCGGTTGTCTGGGCTGTGCGGGGGCCGGCCGGACGCAACGGCACGTCCGTGCGGCTCAACCCGCGGGTCGATGTCACCGCGACCAGCGCGCTCGACGGCGCGCGTGCGTCGGTGACCAGGGGCCGAGGCGGGGTCGACACGCTGCACCTGACGTTGCCGCAGGGGCCCGCCGGGCCGGCCGGCCCCGCCGGGGCAACCGGCCCGGCGGGCGCCACTGGGCCGGCGGGGCCAGCAGGAGCGAGCACGGGACCGAACGCCTACGGAGAGGTGGTTTATGGGTCGTCAGGTCCAGAGCTTGCCTACGGCGTCGGGGTTTCTGATGTGAGCGGAGGCATTGGGAGTGTGTCGGTGGAGGTGGATGACTGCACGGCGCCGACCCCGACCGAGCCCGTGATCCTCGTCACGCCAAACACTGACCCGTACGCCGCCCCGGCGAGTGGCTCGAGTACCACAGGCGAGCCAACCGCCTACGTCTCCGAGTTTGACGACGCGAACTCGCCGGGCGCGCATCGCCTCAACTTCACGGTGCAACTCACGATGACCACCAGTAGATC
>JAJZID010000297.1 GCA_021810705.1 Actinomycetes bacterium | reverse complement strand
CTTCTTCCTGGAGACGGGCTCGCTCTTGGTGAGCTTTGTCGCGCTCGTGAGCTTGACCTTGACCGTGTTGCCGTCGGCCTCCTGCACGTAGATGGTGTTGCCGTCAACCTCGGTCACGGAGCCGGCGGTCGCCCCACCGGCCCCGCCGAAGGCCGCGGCGAATCTTCCGGCGAGGTCGCCGGCCGATGCCCCTGCGCCACCGCTGCCGGTCTTGCCGGTGCTTGTGGATGTCCCGGCACCAAACGCCCGCGCAAACGCCGACGCCCTGCCCCCGGCGGCGCTGCTCGTGGTCTGCGACTTCTCCACGCGGATGCCCACGTAGAAGCCGACGCCACCGAGTATCAGCGCCATCAGCAGCGCCGTGACCGGCGTCAGGTAACGGGCCCGTGGCCTGACCGGCAGCGTGTCATCAAAGCCGTCGTCGTAGTCGTCAAACTGGGTTGGAAGCTGCTGCGTGCCGCCCGCCCCTGCCGGCGGGCCGATTATCTGCGTGGTCGGTTCGGGTAGCTGTGGTTCGTTCATCTGCTTTCACCTTGGTCATTCGAAGCGCAGTGCATCGATCGGGCGCATCGCCGCTGCCCGCCAGGCTGGGTAGGTGCCGAAGAACAAGCCGACGAGCACCGCGGCCCCGAACGCCAAGCCGATCGAGTAGGGGGCGATCACCGGCGCCACGCCGGCGATCTTGAACTGGCCGCCGATCAGCCCGGCGAGCACACCGGCGATACCACCGAAGATCGAGACAAGCACCGCCTCGACCAGAAACTGGATGAGGATGTCACGCCGCCGGGCACCGACAGCCTTGCGGATGCCGATCTCACGCGTGCGCTCGGTGACGGACACGAGCATGATGTTCATCACGCCGATGCCGCCGACCAGCAGCGAGATCGCCGCGACCTCAGCCAAGAGAGTCGTGAAGACCTTGTTGCTCGAATTGGATGTGGCGAGAATTGAGCCCTGATTGACGACCTCAAAGTTGCTGGTTGTGCTCGCGCCGGCGCTCGGGGGGTCGAGCGTGTTGAGGATGTCGGTGGCCTCAGTCTGGGCGGCGCCTACGGCGTCCGCGGCGCGCGCCTGCACAAGGATCTGGCTGATGCTCCCGTACCCGGTGAGCAGCTCCTGCACCGTCGAGATCGGGGCCGCGGCAAAGTCGTCCAGGTCGGTTGAGCCGTCGGTCCCCTTGGACACGGTCACACCGATCACCTCGAAGCTCGTGTTGTTGATCTCGACGTTGTCACCGACCGGGTCGGCGGTGCCGAAGAGCTCCTGGGCGACCTGCGGCCCGATCACGAGCACGTCACTCTTGTCGTTGACCTGCTGGGTGGTGAACCACCTGCCGTAGGCGATCTTGTAGTCGCGGGCTGAGGCGTAGCTCGGCGTCGTGCCGACGAAGGTGGTTGGGCTGAAGGTGGATGTGCCGTAGGTCAGGGTCACCGACGAGTCCGACACCACCGGCGCGACCGTCTTGATGTCGGGCGCCTCGAAGTGGTTCTCGAGCGCGTCGGCATCGGCGAGTGTGAGGGTGGCGCTCGAGCTCGCGCCTCTGGCGAAGAAGCCGCCGAGCGTCGGCGCGGCCGTGACGGTCAGCGTGTTGGCACCCAGCGCGTCGATCTGTGCCTGCACCGCAGCCGAGGAACCGGTGCCGACGGCGACCAGCACGATCACCGAGCCCACGCCGATCATCAGCCCGAGCATCGTCAGCGCGGTCCGCAGCTTGTTGGCCGCCAGCCCGGTCAGCGCGACCGCAAGCACCTCGGTCATCGGCTGGTCGCCTCGGCCGTGGCTGGGGCGAGGCTATCTGAGACGACGTGACCGTCGCGGACGCGAATCACACGGCGGGCGTGTGCCGCGACCTCCTCCTCATGGGTGATCAGCACGATCGTCCGCCCCTGGTGGTTGAGGTGGGCAAAGACGTCCAGCACCTCATGCGTCGAGCTCGAGTCGAGGTTCCCGGTCGGCTCGTCGGCGAGGATCAGCGCTGGATTGGTCACCAGCGCCCGCGCCAGCGCGACCCGCTGCTGCTGGCCGCCGGAGAGCTCGGATGGGATGTGGCCCGCGCGGTCGCTGAGGCCGACCATCGCCAGCGCCGTCTTGGCCCGCTGTGCTCGCTCGGCCTTGGGCAGACCGGCGTATTGCAGCGGCAACGCCACGTTGGCCAGCGCACTGGTTCGCGGAATCAGGTTGAAGGACTGGAAAACGAAGCCGATGTAGCGGTTGCGCAGGTCCGAGAGGTCGTCCTCGTCCAGTCCCGCAACGTCCAGCCCGTTGATCCGGTAGCTGCCCGCCGTGGGGGTGTCAAGGCAACCGAGGATGTGCATCAGCGTGCTCTTGCCGCTGCCCGACGGTCCCATGATCGCCACGTATTCGCCCTGCTCGATCTGCAGGCTGACGCCACGCAGGGCGCGCACCACGATGCCGCCGAGGTCATAGCTCTTGCGGACATCGCGCACGTCGATCACCGGGCCGCGCGGGCGCCGCCCGGCCCGCTGAGCGCCTGCGGTCCGTCTGCCGGCTGCCGGCTCGCGTCTGCGCGATGGCCAGGCCAGGCTCATCCGGCACCCCCACCAAACAGCGCCCGGAAGCCGGCAGCACCGCCGCCGCCGGCGAACCCGCCGGCGCCCGCGAACCCGCCGGCGCCAAAGCCGCTCGTGGAGCTGGTTGTGGACGTGGTGGTCGTCCCGAGCGCAGGCAGCGTGATCTTTATCTGCAGCTCCTGGCCGTTCTTCAAACCGCTCACGATCTGGGTTCGCGAGCTGCCGCGCAGCCCGACGACCACCGTCTGGGCGCTCACCTTGCCGTTCTTGACGAGCTCCACAACCGCGTCCGTGCCCGCGCCGGTGAGCGCGTCGTTTGGCACCGTCACACCCTGGGCCTGGCCGGTCACGATCGTGGCGGTGGCGCTCATGCCCGGCAGAACCTTCGGGTTGCTCTGGTCGACGGAGATCGTCGCGTTGTAGGTGACCACCCCGCTTGAGTCAGAGCCAAGCGGCGAGATCGAGCTGACCTTGCCCGCCAGCTCGACGCCGCTCAGCGGCGTGATCGCGACCGTGGCCGGCTGCCCGACCCTGATGCTCGATATCTGATCTTCGCTGAGCGACACGGTCATCGTCATCGTGCTGTCGTTGATCAGCTCGGCGAAGCCGGAACTCGAGCTCGAGCTCGTGGCGGCCGAGCTGGCGCCAAGGCCGCTCGCGCCGCCCGTGGCGCCCGT
>JAJZID010000296.1 GCA_021810705.1 Actinomycetes bacterium | reverse complement strand
ACGGGGTGATCACCACGGCCTGGCCGGCCTTGACGTACTCGACCATCGCCGAGAGCATGCGGTCGTCGTAGCGCAGCGGCGAGTTGACGTTGATCAGGCTGATCGACACCGGCGCGCGCTCGATCGCATCGCGGCCGCCGAACAGGATCTCGCCCATGCGGATCGTGTCGGCGGCGTTGGGGCCGCTGGTCACCGAGCCCATGTAGGGCTTGTCGGTCAGAGTCTGCAGCGCATAGACCATGTCCAGGTGGCGTGAGTCCAGCGGGCGGTCCTCGGGCTCGCAGATCGTGCCGCCCGGCGAGTCGAGCTCGTCAAAGATCTGGCTCAGCTTGGTCAGGTTCTCAAAGTCGGCCATCTTGGCGTCGCGGCGGACCTCGCCCTCGCGCACGAACGGGCAGCCGTAGACGGGCGCGAAGGCCATGTTGTCGCCGCCGATCGTCAGCGACTTGGCGGGGTTGCGGGCCTGCAGCTCGAACTGGGAGGGGGCCTTGGCGACCTGCTCGAGGATGAACTCGGGGTCGAAGCGGACACGGTTCTCGTCCTCGACGATCTGGCCGGCGGAGCGCAGGACCTCGACCGCCTCGGGGAGCAGGAACTCGATTCCGATCTCGGAGACGATCCGGCGCCAGCCGCGGTCAAGCACGGCCATCGCCTCCTCGCTCAGGATCTCATAACGGGGCATTGAGTTGACGAACATGATTGGTGTCGTATCCTACACGCCATGGAACTGGAGTTTCAAGGAGCTACCGCGATCGACCGTGGCGCCGACCTGCTGGTGCGCGTGCTGGAGTCCGAGCAGCCGGTCGCGGTCACCGACCTGGCGAGCGCCGCCGGCCTGCCCAAGAGCACCGCCTCGAGGCTGCTCTCGGCGCTCGAGCGCCGTGGCCTGGTCACCCAGGACGGCGAGCGCGGGCGCCTGCGTCCCGGGCCCGCGATCCTGCGCGTCGCCGAGCGCGGCATGCTCGAGCGAAACCTGGTGGAGATCGCCCGGCCGGTGCTGGCGGCGCTCTCCGAGCACACCGGCGAGACGATCAACCTCGGCGTTCCCGGCGCAGGCGGCGTCGAGCACCTGCTGCAGTCCGACGGCCGCCACTTCCTGGGCAGCGGCCAGTGGGTGGGCCGCACGGTCGACTTCCACGCGAGCGCCAACGGCAAGGTGTTCCTCGCGTATGGGCGCGCGCTGGCGCCCGCTGGCGCAAGCGCGCTAACCGCCTACGCCCCCGCGACGATCACCGACCCGGCCGCGCTGCGGGCCGAGATCGAGCGCGTGCGCCGCGCCGGTTACGCGGTCGCCGTGGACGAGCTGGAGGTTGGCCTGGCGGCGGTGGCCGCGCCGGTGCGCGGGGTGAGCGGCGAGGTGGTGGCGGCGCTCAGCATCACCGGTCCGAGCGTGCGCATGACGCCGGCACGGATCGGCGAGCTGGCGGCTGTGTTGGTCAAGGAGTCGGGCCGCCTGAGCGCCCGGCTTGGATACATCGAAGGAGGAGCAAGCGCGGCATGACCGACGAAGAGATTCTGCAACTGCTGTACGAGGAGACGCTCACCGGCAACGCGCCGGCGGTGGCGGGCGGTGTCAACGACGGGCTGGCCCAGGGCATGCCCCCCGAGTCGATGCTGTTTGACGCGCTGATCCCCTCGCTTGAAGAGGTCGGCGCGCGCTTTGAGCGTGGCGATTACTTCGTGCCCGAGATGCTGATCGCCGCGCGCGCGATGCAGGGCGCCCTGGACATCCTGCGGCCACTGCTGGCCGACAACGACTCGGCCCAGATCGGGACCTTCCTGATGGGCACCGTCAAGGGTGACGTGCACGACATCGGCAAGAACCTCTGCAACATCATGCTCGAGGGCGCCGGCTTCAACGTGATCGACCTGGGTGTCAACGTGCCGCCGGAGAAGTTCATCGAGCAGATCGAGGAGCACAACCCCGATGTGGTCGGCTTCTCGGCGTTTTTGACGACGACCATGCCGATGTTCAAGGCCAACATCAACGCGCTTGAGAAGGCGGGCCTGCGCGACCGCGTGATCGTGATGGTCGGCGGCGCCCCGGTCACCCAGGAGTACGCCGACGCCGTCGGCGCCGACGGCTACGCGGCGGACGCATCGACGGCGGTGCGCAAGGCCAAGGAGCTGATCGAGCTCCGGCGCGAGAAGGTGCTGGTCTAGATGGACACGGTGCTGCGCTCGCGCACAAAGACGGTTGTGATCGGCTCGGACAAGCCGTTCTGCATCATCGGTGAGCGGATCAACCCGACCGGCCGCAAGGTCTTCGCCCAACAGCTGCGCGACGGCGATCTATCGACTGCGGCGGCTGACGCCCTGGCCCAGGTCGCCGCCGGCGCCGACATGCTCGACGTCAACGCCGGCATCCCGCTGGTCGACGAGGCCGAGCTGCTGGTCAAGCTGATCCGGCTGGTGCAGGACACGGTCGATGCGCCGATCTGCATCGACTCCTCGGTGGTTGAGGCGCTGGATGCCGGGCTCTCGGCCTACGAGGGCCGGGCGCTGGTCAACTCGGTCACCGCCGAGGACGATCGTCTCGAGGCGGTGCTGCCGCTGGTGGCGGCGCACGGCGCCGCCGTGATCGGCCTGACCAACGACGAGACCGGCATCCCGCACACCGCGGAGGAGCGCCTGCGCCACGCGCGCAAGATCGTCTCGGCCGCCGGCGATTACGGGATCGACGCCTGCGACGTGGTGATCGACCCGCTGGCGATGCCGGTCGGCGCCGACACCGAAGCGGTCGCCAACACGCTCACCGCGATGCGGATGATCCGCGACGAGCTCGGCGTGAACATGTGCGTCGGCGCGTCCAACGTCTCCTTCGGGCTGCCGGACCGGCTGAACCTGAACGCGGCGTTTTTGCCGATGGCGATGTCCGCCGGCCTGACCTCGGCGATCATGTCCACGGCCGATGTGGTGGTGCGCAGCGCGCGTGCCGCCGACCTGCTGCTCGGACACGACGAGTGGGGGGCGAGCTGGATCGCCGCGCACCGCGCGCGCCAGGCTGCGGTGGAGGCGACCGCTTCGTGAGCGCCTCCGCGCAGCGGGCAGCACGGCTGCGGCGGGCGGCACGCGGGGATCAGGAGGACGCGGGCGAGCCCGACGACGGCGCCGGGCGCGTACGCCTGCGGTTCCTGCCCGAGGGCGCCGAGGTGCGCGTGCCGAGCGGCACGCCGGTCTTTGACGCCGCCACCTGGAACGGGATCGCGAT
>JAJZID010000295.1 GCA_021810705.1 Actinomycetes bacterium | reverse complement strand
GCCGTGCGGGGCTTGTTGCGTTGCTCGATGAGCTGACGGTGACGAGCCGTCCCTAGCCGTTGGCGCACGCCTACTCTTGGTGAGCCCGTATGGACCAGGCCCACATCCGCAACTTCTCGATCATCGCGCACATCGACCACGGCAAGTCGACGCTCGCCGACCGCATCCTGGAGCTGACCCACACGGTCGACCCGCGGCTGATGCGCGCGCAGCTCTTGGACTCGATGGAGCTCGAGCGTGAGCGCGGCATCACGATCAAGGCGCAGGCGGTGCGCGTCTTCTACACCTCCGCGCTTGACGGCGAGACCTACCAGCTGCACCTGATCGACACACCCGGCCACGTCGACTTCACCTATGAGGTGTCGCGCTCGCTGGCCGCCTGCGAGGGCGCGCTGCTGGTGGTGGACGCCAGCCAGGGCGTGGAGGCGCAGACGGTCGCCAACACATATCTTGCGGTGGAGGCGGGGCTGGAGTTGATCCCCTGCATGAACAAGCTCGACCTGCCCGGCGCCGAGCCCGAGCGGGTGGCGGCTGAGATCGCCGACCTGATCGGTGAGCCACCACAGGACGTGCGTCGCATCAGCGCCAAGACCGGGGAGGGCGTCACGGAGGTTCTCGATGAGCTGATCGCGCGCGTGCCGGCACCCTCCGGCGACCCGGAAGGGCCACCGCGGGCGCTGATCTTCGACTCCGAGTTTGACCAGTACCGCGGCGTCGTCGCCTACATCAGGGTGGTTGACGGAACCTTCCGCAAGGGTGAGGCGATCCTGGCGATGCAGGCTGGCACCACGGCCGAGATCGACGACATCGGCTTCTTCAGCCCGCAGATGACCTCGGCACAGGCACTTGGCCCGGGGGAGGTCGGGTTCGTGATCACGGGCCTCAAGGAGGTGACCGCGCTGCGTGTCGGTGACACGCTCACGAGTGCCCGCCGACCCGCCACGCAGGCGCTGCCGGGCTACCGCGAGGTCAAGCCGATGGTCTTCTGCGGGCTGTATCCGATCGACTCCGATGACTACCCGGACCTGCGCGACGCGCTCGAGAAGCTGACGCTCAACGACGCCGCGCTCTCCTGGCAGCCCGAGACCTCCGATGCGCTCGGCTTCGGCTTCCGCTGCGGCTTTCTGGGGCTTTTGCACATGGACATCGTGCGCGAGCGGCTGGAGCGCGAGTACGACCTGGACCTGATGATGACGATGCCGAGCGTTGAGTATGAGGTCACGCTCACCGACGAAACGCTGCTGCGCGTGCACAGCGCCGCCGACATGCCGGATCCCAGTCGCGTCAAGCAGATCCGCGAGCCCTACATCCGCGCCCAGGTGCTGACCCCCAAGGAGTACGTGGGCACGATCATGGAGCTCTGTCAGGAGCGCCGCGGCGAGCATGTGGGCATGCACTACCTGTCCGCCGAGCGCGTGCAGCTCACCTACGACCTGCCGTTGGCGGAGATCGTCCTTGACTTCTTCGACCAGCTCAAATCGCGCACGCGCGGATACGCGTCATTTGACTACGAGATCACCGGCCTGCGCGAGTCGGACCTGGTCAAGCTCGATATCCTGCTGGCGGGCGACCCGGTCGACGCGCTGGCGATGCTCGTGCACCGCTCCAAGGCTGACATGCTCGGTCGCACGATGGCCGAGAAGCTCAAGGAGAAGATTCCGCGCCAGCAGTTCGACGTGCCGATCCAGGCGGCCATCGGCTCGCGCATCCTCGCCCGCGAGACCGTCAAGGCCTACCGCAAGGACGTGGTGGCAAAGTGCTACGGCGGCGATATCAGCCGCAAGCGCAAGCTGCTCGAGGCCCAGAAGAAGGGCAAGAAGCGGATGAAGCAGATCGGTCGCGTCGAGGTGCCCCAGGAGGCGTTCCTCGCGGTGCTGGAGATCGGTGACAGCCAGCACCAGTAAGTTCCGCTGGCTGCTCTGGATCGCCGCCGCGGTGGTCCTGGCGCTGGCGGCCGTGCTCATCGCGGGCGCCACCGAGGCGCGTCCCGCCTACGACGCGATGGGCTTTCTGGTCTGGGGTCAGCAGGCGCTGCACCTGAGCCTGAACCTCAACGGCGCCCCCTCCTGGAAGCCGTTGCCCTTCCTCGCCACGACGCCCTACGCCCTGTTCGGGCGCGAGGCGCAGGAGCAACTGTGGACGGCCACCTCCGTGTTCGGCTCGCTGGTGGCGGTGGCGCTCGCCGGCCACCTCGCCTACCGTCTGGCACCGCGGGTTCCCGGACGTGCGTGGGCGCGCGTCGTGGGCGGCCTGTTTGCCGCCTACGGCGTGGCGACGATGGGCGGGTTCTTCTACCTGGCGCTGATCGCGAACTCCGACCAGATTGTGGTGGCGCTGCTGTTGGGGGCGATCGAGTGCCACGTCGCCGGGCGACGGCGCGCCGCGCTGGTGCTGCTCTGGCTGGCGACGCTCGGACGCCCCGAGGCGTTCGTGTTCCTGGCGCTCTACGCCGTCTGGTGCTGGCGCGGGCGCGCGCTGGCGTTCCGGCCCATGGCGGTGGTGCTGCTGAGCGCGCCCGCGATCTGGTTCTTTGTGCCGTTCTTCACCTCGAAGTACCTGCTGCAGCCGAGCCAGTTTGCGCTCGGCCAGGCGACCGCGATCCATGGCAGCAAGCTGATCGGTGTCTTTGACCGTCTGCGGACGCTGACCGCGCTGCCCCTGCAGCTTGCTGCGCTCGCCACGATCCTCGTCGGCCTGGCGCGCCGCCAGCGCCCGGTTATCTGGCTGACCGCCGCGGCGCTCCTGTGGTCGCTGATCGAGCTCGGCTTCGCGCTGCACGGCTTCTCCGCGGTCCAGCGCTACCTGATCGAGCCGGCCGCGGTGCTGATGGTGCTGGTCGGCATCGGTGTGGCCACGGCGCTCAGCAGCACGCGCCGGCCGCTTTTCGGGCTCGCGCTGTTGGCGGTGGTGGCGCTGATCGTCACGCTGCAGCCGTTCACGCGCACCACCTCGCGCTACGACCACGCCCTCTACTCGCAAGCTCACACCAACGCCGGTGTGCTCGACCGGCTGTCCGCGCTGATCGCAGCGGACGGCGCGCGCCGGATCAGGGCCTGCGGCCGCCCCTACACCACGCTCGGCTACCAGAGCACGGTCGCCTGGTATCTGGGCATGAACGTCGGCTCGGTTTACTTCGACCCGCGCTCCGCCGGACGCTCCCACAAGCCGGCGGTGCTGATCGTGCCCGACGGCCTCGGCTGGCGGATCCGTGCGG
>JAJZID010000294.1 GCA_021810705.1 Actinomycetes bacterium | reverse complement strand
GCTCGCCATGGCCAGCAAGCACCCAGGTGGCGTCGCGATCGCCCACAAGCACGCGTTCGAGCGCCTCATCCCACGCGATCGCATTCGTGTTCTCGGCGCTCGACCGCCCGCTATTGGAATGCCACGCAAGGGCAACTCCCGCCACACCCGCTGATTTGCTCCGACGAGCATCTCGCCGCGCGCTGCCCCGCACCTGCAACGCGCGCGAAAACCTCGCCGGCCGCCGGGGTTGTTCGGTGAGCCGAGGCTTCTGGCACGATGACTGCGTGGCGCCGGTTGCGTTGATCACGGGTGTGGGACGTCGTCGTGGTATCGGTGCCAGCATCGCTGTCGGGCTTGCCGCTGATGGCTGGGACCTGGCCCTCTCATATTGGAACGCGTATGACGATCGCGTTGGCTACGAACGCGGGGCAGCTGATCCGCGGGAGCTTGCAGAAGAACTCCGCCACGCCGACCGGCGCGTCGAGCTCGTTCCTGCCGATCTAGAGAACCCCGAAACCGCGGATCTGGTCGTCAAGCGCGCCGGTGAGCTGCTCGGCGCTCTCGATGCCCTGGTTCTGTCGCACGCCGAGAGCGTTGACTCCGGTGTGCTCGACACCACAGTGGATAGCTTCGACCGCCATTACGCGGTCAACGTTCGCGCGAGCTGGCTGCTGATCGCTGCCTTCGCGCGACAGCTCCCACCGACCGGCGGGGCTGTGATTGCGTTGACGAGCGATCACACGGTCGGGAACGTGCCCTACGGCGCGACCAAGGGCGCCCTGGACCGGCTGGTGCTCGCCGCAGCACACGAGCTCAGCCACCAAGGGCTGCGTGCCAACGTGATCAACCCAGGACCGGTCGATACAGGGTGGATGACCGACAGGGTCCGTGCGGAGCTCACCGCCATGCAACCCACCGGCAGACTCGGCACCGCCGAAGACACCGCCAATCTCGTTCGGTTCCTTCTCTCCAAGCAAGGCGAGTGGATCAACGGCCAGCGGCTCTACAGCAACGGCGGCGCCCCGGCCGGCCAACTCCCCGTCTAACGCAAAGACCTGCTCTCACGTTGCCGCGAGCATGCCGCCAATGTCGGCAACTCACCCGCCTCGCGCGGCATCGAGGGTCGGACCTGGTGGGCGTGGCCGGACGACGCGCTGGTGGCAGCCGAGTGGTGGTGCCACAATGAACGACGGTATGGCGACCGTCCTCTCCCCAATGATCGTGCATGCGGCTCGGCTTCCCGAGGAGTTGCTTGCTCGCGCTGACGTTGAGCACGAGCCTTTGGTGATGCTCGAGAGCACACCTGATGGCGCTCTGGTCCGCAAGCTCACACCCGCTGAGAAGGTTGAGTACGCGGAGCGCACCGGCGAGAGCGTGTTCTTCGGGTCAGCCGCCGAGATGGACGAGGCGATCCTGGGCGTCCCGGTCGACGAGCCGACTGACGAGTAGCCCAGCGGGTGTCGCCAACCTACGAAGCTTCGGCGCGGGTGCTGCGCGAACTTCGCAAGCTGCCGCGCGAGCAACGCCGCGCGTTTCTTGCCTCACGCGATGAATTCGTCGCCGCGCTCCAGCAGTCACCGCCACAGTTTCCGCCGGCGCTTCGAGTCAAACGGGTGCAGGGCACCGACGATGTGTGGGAGCTCACCTTCGCGTCCAATGGCCGCGCGACATTCCGCTACGGCCCGCAAGTCCGACCGGGCGAGCCCCATATCGTATGGCTGCGCATCGGCACGCACGCCGTTCTTGACCAACCCGCCGGATAGCCGCTTCGATCCCTCCTGCCGACGGTCTCAACCTCGGGGGTTCCGCTTTCGTCCCCGCTGAGGCATCTTGAAGAACCCCCGTTTGTCGGTCCACCGCGAGTGAGAGTGTGAGTGGATGTGACGGCCGGGAAGTTAGCGTGACCGGCGGACGGCCAGCTTGGGGTTGCTGCCGCGTTGGGAACCTGTCAGTCAGGCGTGCCTCGTACCGCCCACGCGGCAGCAGGCACAGTGAAGGCGCCGGTTGGAAACTTTGCTGAGCATCGTGCGCGCAACTCAGCGCGCGCGTCGGACGAGAGTCTCGCGACGAACGTTCCGACCGAACCCACACCCAGAAGAAACGGGTTCCACCACTCCTCGAATCCGCCGAACCGGACGTCCACCGAGACCATGGCGACCTCGGTCGCACGGATGCCAGCCCGCGCGAATAGCTCGGCAAGCTCGCCCTTTGTCGCGCCGGTCCGTGAAGTCTCCCCCTCGACGACCAGTTCCAGCTCTTGAGCTGCCTGCCAGAACACCGCCAGCGGCCCGCGCCCATTTTGACCGTGATCCCAAACACAGGCCGCGACGATTCCTCCCGGTCGCGACACCCGGGCCATCTCTCGAAGACCAGCCACGGGATCGGCCATGAAGTGCACGACCAGCTGCGCTACTGCCGCATCGAACTGAGCATCCTCAAACGGCAACGCCTCGGCGGTCGCTAACCGGGCCAACAGCTTGGGATGCCGTGCTTTGACCGCGGCCAGGAACTGCGGTGAAGGATCGACCGCGGCGACAGACCGCACCCCGAGACGATCGACCAGAACGGTGGTCAGCGCGCCCGGTCCGCATCCGACATCGATGGTCCGCTGGCCCGTGCCGAGGCCGGCGAAGTCGGCAAACCCCGGCGCGAGCGGCGTCGAGAAGCGCCCCATGAAGCGCTCGTAGGCATCCGGATCCACGAAGCTCACGCAGAACAATCTACGGTCTCTGGCCGCGCGCGTTTCCGGCTGTCGCGAGCACAATCCGGCGCGACCCTGACCCAATGCTTTCCATCCTTGACCAGCCCGCCAGGCTCGGCCAGGCAAACGGCATCCTCACCGATCCGAGCGTGCCGGTCAGACGGTCACATTACCCGCATGAGGGTTACGCAGAAGGGCAGGTCACGATTCCGCTGGAGGTTCGTCGCGCGCTCGGCATAACCACAGGGACGGAAGTCCGCTTCGAGCTCGCCGACGGCGCCGCGCGTCTGGTGTTAGACCGCGAGCAAGCGGCAGCCGAGATCAACCGGGTACGCGGCTCCGGGGACGTTGAGCTCAGCACCGACGAGATTCTCGCGCTGACCCGCAGGTGATTGCCACCGCGGGAACCATCGTCGACAGCAGCGTGCTGCTGGACCTCTTCACCGAGGACGTGACCTGGTTGGCCTGGTCACAGGCGCGGCTGGTTGAAGCCGCCGAGCGCGGGGCACTCGTGCTCAACGCTGTTGTGCTCGCCGAGATCGCAGCACGCTTCTCCCTGATCGAG
>JAJZID010000293.1 GCA_021810705.1 Actinomycetes bacterium | reverse complement strand
GGTGCTGGCCGAGGGGCAGCTTGCACCCTCGGCGAACTTCTCGCTGCCCGGCTTCCAGCAGGTGGCGCTCTACGTGTTCGTTGCCGTGGGCACGATCGGCATGCTCGCCTGGCTGGCGCGCACCGTGGCGGCCAGGCACCCGCGGCTGCTCACGGCGCTCGTCGCGGTGCTCGCCCTCAACGCGGTCGCCTGGTCGGCGGTGTGGCTGTGGGCTGTGCCGGTGCGCTGGCTGCGGGTCGCCCCCGCGACCGCCACGACGCTGCGGCAGCTCGCCGCGCGGATCCCGGCGGGCGATGAGGTCGTGACCCAGAACGGCATCCTCGAGGACTTCGCCTCAAGGCGCTACGTGTACTGGGTCAGCGGCGGCAGGACCACGGTGCCCGTGCGCACCCGACAGGTCTGGTTTGTCCTGGCGCCCTACGAGGGCATCCAGCCGCAGAGCGTGGCGGAGGCAAACCAGGACATCGACCGGATCTCGGCGCTGCCCGGCGTGCGCCTTCGCACACACCGAAACGGCGTCTGGGCGTTCAGCTGGACAGCAGCCGGCCACAGCGCGCGCAGGCTCACGATCGGCGCCCCCGTGGCCAGGCGGGTCCCGGCGTGGGCGCTCGCTGGCGCCGCCGGCAGGGCGCTGCTTGACGGGAGCGCCTCTCACTGGTCGGTGGCCGGCAACGGGCGGGCGGGCTACGTCGTCGACCAGGCCTACTGGCGCTTCGGCGCCGGGCGCTACCGCGCGAGCGTCCGGATGCAGAGCTCAGGACCCGTCCACGTCGAGCTCTGGAACGCGACCACCGACAGGCTGCTCGCGCGCGTGAGCCCCCGAGCGGTGCGCGGACCGGCGCCCGTGACCTTGACCGCCCGGCTGCGGCGCACCAGCACAGAGCAGCTCTTCAGCGGCTTCGGTCCCTGGAGCACGCGCCCTGACCCGCCGCCCGGTGACGAGCTCGAGGTGCGTGTCTGGTCCCCCGGCGGCACCGTGCGGGTGCGCGTCTACTCGGTGTCGCTGACGCCGATCAGCGCCGGCAGCTCCTGAAGCGATCCGATCACCGGCACTCCGGCCGGCACAGCCTCGCCCCCGTCCCCCGCGCGCCCGCCCGCCGCGCGCACCAGGAGCACCGCCGCCACCCCGGCCGCGCGCGCTGCGCCCACGTCCTCCGCCAGGCTGTCACCGACATGAACGGCGTGCGCAGCACCGACACCGGCCAGCGCCAGCGCCGCCTCGAGCAGTCGCGGGTCGGGCTTTGCGGCACCCACAGCGGCCGAGCTGACCACGCCGTCCACGAGCTCCGACAGGCCCAGACGGTCGATCACCTCACTCAGTGACACATCCCAGTTGCTTGCCACCACCAGCCGCAGCCCAGCGCCACGCAGACGGGCGAGCACGGCCGGCACCTCCGCAAAGACGCGAAAGCGCAGCATCTCAAGCAGGATCTCGCGCATCGTCTCGGGCGTTGCTGCGGCGAGCTCAGCCGACGGGGGCAGGGCGGCCCGCAGCACAGCGCCACAGCGGTCGTGCAGGGCAGCCAGCGACCGCGCATCGGCGCCCTGGTGCATGTGGGCTCGGTAATAGGCGACCTCGGCAGCCACCGCTGTGGCGGCCTGTCGCTCGCTGAGCACGAGCCCGAGCCGGCGTTCAAGCAGCGCCCGCAGCAGCGGCGCGGGCGCGTCGAGCGAGATCAGGGTGCCGAAGGCGTCGAGCAGCACCGCCCGGGGGCGATCGCCTGGGTGCGGGGTCGCGCCGGCGGGCGGCGTCATGCCACCCAGTGCCACGTGGCGAACTCGACGGTGAAGAGCCCGAGCGCGACCGCCAGCGCCGGGATCACGTAGGGCGCAAGGCGGCTCCTGGTCAGGCGGCGTGCGGCAGCGATGAACAGCGGGAACATCACGAGCTCAAAGCGCGGCAGGGAGGCCAGCGGCTGCAGGCTCACCGGGGCGGCGAGCACGAGCACGAACAGCGCCAGCGTGTAGAGCGAGTAGGCCGGGGCCAGCCTGACGGCCACATACACCAGGCCGATCAGGCCCGCGAGCAGAAACAGGAACAGGTAGATGTCCTGAAAGGCGGCGCTGATCGGCGCCTGGGCGTAGGCGGGCACGCGGTAGGGCGCGACCGGTCCCTGCAGCAGCTGGCGCAGCCCGTCCCAGGCCTGCTTTGCGCCCCGCCAGATCGTCACCAGCGGCAGCGTCGTGTGCCGGAACCAGACAGACTGGACGTTCAGCGGCGCAAACGGCTCCCCATAGCGAAGCCCCAGGTAGACCAGGTAGGCGACCGTCCCCAGCGGGATCAGCACCAGCGCCAGCACGTCGGCTCGCAGGCGGTAGCGCGGCATCAGGCGCTTGAGGCCGCTTGAGGCGACGGCCCAGCGGGTGGTTTTCGGCGGCCCGCTGGCCGCCCGCGGCCCGTAGAAGTAGATCACCGCCGCGGGGACGATCAGCGCCAGGCCGGTCACGGCCGTCGCCGACGCCAGCGCGCCCGCCAACCCGCAGAGCAGCCAGCGCTCACGCCGGGCGGCGTAGACACAGGCCAAGCTGAGGGCCAAGAGCAGGCCCTCGGTGTAGACGGCCGAGAGGAAGAACGAGACCGGGAAGAAGGCGACCAAAAGCACGGTCGTATCGGCCACCTCACGGCTCTGATCGAGGCTCACGAGCCGGTGCAGCAGGTAGAGCGCCGCCGCCGTGCAGGCCAGCGAGATCAGGATGCCGGCCACCAGGTCCGAGCGCACCACAAAGCTGAGCACGTGGATCAGCAGCGGGTAGAGCGGGAAGAAGGCCGTGCGTTCGTAGACGTGCTGGTAGCCGTAACGGGCGATTGCCAGATACCAGACGGAGTCCCAGCGAGCCATGGGAGCGACAAGCGCATTCGCCAGGTAGCCGAACGGGGTCGTCAGCCCGTTCGGGTCATAGACGGATGCGGCGCCGGGGACGACCCCGATCTGGATGACGCCCGCCATGCCCGCGAAGATCACGACCAGGCGGGATGTCCACAGCGCGCGCCAGACGACGCGGCCGGCGCCTGGGGCGGGAGGCGTTGGCTGCACTCGCTCAGTGTCCCACGGCGGGTGGACCCCGGCCCGCGCGGAGATGAAGGGCTACCGTGGACTGGGTGCGCCGGTATACTCAGAGTATGACAACGACGATCAAGGTGTCCAACGAGGTGCGTGATCAGCTGAAACGCCAAGCCGCGCTGGCACACGTCACGCTGGGCCAGCACCTGGCGTATCTGGCGCGCCTTGGAGAGCGCGAGGCACGCATGGTCAGCCTG
>JAJZID010000292.1 GCA_021810705.1 Actinomycetes bacterium | reverse complement strand
CTTCGCCCAAGGCGACCGGGCCGCTGAGGAGTGGGTCCGTGCCAAGACCCTCGCCGTGCTCGACGGCAACGCCCGCGACGTCGCCGCAGGGATCCGCCGGCGAGCCAGCACCGCACGCCTCGCCAAGGCAAAGCGCAAGAACGCCGACGCGTGCGCCACGTACCTGACCAACAAGGCTCCCTACCTCGACTACCCGACGGCATTGACGGCCGGGTGGCCGGTGGCGACGGGGATCATCGAGACGACGTACGCATACTGCGAGGAAGTCCAGTACCTCGTGTAATTCCCTGATCGTCACCCATCCGTTCCACCCCTTGCAGGGACAACGGCTCACCGTCCTCTACGAGCGGCGCCTCGCCGGGCTCGGGCAGGTGTTCATCTGCGACGCCGGCGAGCGGGGCACCCTGGCCCTGCCGCCGGACTTCACCGATCGCGATGAGAGTGTCGGGTGCAGTCCGCTGGATCTGCGCGTGCTGGCTGAGCTGGCTCGCATGTTGCGGGCGATCGAGGGTCGTTGACACGCAGTCGGCGTGCTGCCAGAATCTTGGGTGATGCCAACACACAAGACACCCGAGGACATGGCCGGGCTCAGCTTGCGCCAGCTACGGGAACGCCGGCGCCGCATCGTCCGCCAGATCCCCGATCTGCAAACGGTGATCGCCGGTTCGCTACAAGAACAACGCCGCCGCTGCGGGAAGGAGGGCTGTCGATGTACCAGAGGGGAACTGCACGGTCCCTACCTGTACTTGTCGCTCCGGGTAGGGGGCCGGACCCGGATGCTCTACGTTCCAGCCGAGTTGGCCGGACAGGTGCGAGAGGCGGTCAGGGCCAACGCGGCGATCGAGTCCGCGTTGGCCGACATCTCGGCGATCAACCTCGAGCTGCTCAGGCGTGGGCGTCTCGGCTGAGTGCTGATGCTCGCCGCCTGCCCCGAGCTGGTGATGCCGGTGGCCAACATGTTGGCCGCCGCGGTCGAAGCCGGAGCGTGCAGCCGTGAACGGGGCACACAAGATCAGCCAACGTCACCGCGACCGCCTCGTGCTGGTCTACCTCCGCCAGTCGACCATGGCCCAGGTGAGGGACCACACCGAGTCGACCATGCGCCAATACGCGCTGGCCGACGCTGCCGTCACCCTCGGCTGGGACCGCTCCCAAGTGGCCGTGCTCGACGGGGATCTCGGCCGGTCCGGCCGCAGCACCCACGGCCGGCGCGACTTCCAAGAAGTCATGGCCAAGGTCTGCGCGGGCGAGGCAGGGCTGGTGTTCGTGCTGGAGGCGTCCCGCCTGTCGCGCAACTCCGCCGACTTCCAACGCCTGCTGGAATTCTGCCAGGTGACCGACACCCTCATCGCCGACGCCGACGGCGTCTACGATCTGCGGGACTTCAACGACCAGCTCCTCTTGGGCTTCAAGGGAACGATGTCGGCGGTGGAACTGCACATCCTGGCCCAGCGCATGCAAGAAGCGAAGAAGGCGGCTGCCCGCCGAGGCGAGCTGCGACTATCGCTGCCGATCGGCTACGTCTACGACCTCGACGGCCACGTCGTCTTCGACCCCGACCAAGAGGTGCAGGCCGCGGTGGCCGACGTGTTCCGCGCGTTCGAGGCGACGGGCACGTGCAATGGCGTGGTCAAGGCATTCAAGGACCGGAAGTTCCCGACCCACGGCCAGTCCTGGACCGGGGACGTCACTTGGATGCGGCTCCGACAGAGCCAGGCTCGCGCCATCCTACGCAACCCCACCTACGCTGGTGCCTACGTCTCGGGCCGCTACAAGTCCGAACGCACCATCGACGCTGACGGCACCATCTCGACCCGCACCGTCGAGCTGTCCGCGGACCAGTGGGAGGTGGTCATCTACGACCACCATCCCAGCTACATCAGTTGGGACACCTTCAACGCCAACCAGCGCCAGTCGGCCGCCAACCGACCCCAGCGCGGCGCCCGGCCACCGCGCGAGGGCCTCGCACTGCTCCAAGGCGTGGTGCTGTGCGGACACTGCGGGACGGGCATGGGGGTCTACTACTCCAGCGCGGACACCGCCCACTACCGATGCCGATCCCATCTGGACCAGACCCACACCAAAGGGTGCCGCTCAGTGAGCGCCGCACTGGTTGACCCCATCGTCGAACGACGCTTGCTCGAGATCGTGACTCCCGACCAGATCGCTCTGGCGATGGCCGCCGCCGAAGAGCTCCACCAGCGCGAGACCCGCGCCCTGCGAGCCTTCGAGCTACGAGTCGAGCGCGCCCGCTACGAGGCGGCTCGCGCGGAGCGCGCCTTCAATCTCTGCGAACCCGAGAACCGCCTCGTCGCCCGCAGCCTCGAGCAACGATGGGAAGCCAAGCTGGTCGTCGTCGCCGAAGCCGAAGCCGCGCTCGAAGCCCAGAGCGCGCAACGGCCGCCGCTGCCAGACAACTCGGACCTGGAGGCTCTCGCTGCAGATCTCCGGCGGCTCTGGAACGAGCCGACCACCTCCCCTCGGGATCGAAAACGCATCCTGCGGACCCTCATCAACGACGTCACCCTCACCTCGGATCCCAGCGGGGATGAGATCCGCGTCGGCATCCGCTGGCGCGCCGGATCCCACGAGGAGCACCCCGCCACGCGCACCCGCATGCTCACCGACCCAGACGCCATCGAGCTCATCCGCCGCCGGAAGAACGAAGGCATGCGCGACAGCGACATCGCCGCCGAACTTCGTGCACTCGGGCTGCACACGGCGCGCGGTCACGAGTTCGGAATACGAGACGTTCGCAACGTCCGAACCTCCATCGGTCTCTCACGCCCGTCACCTCTCGAACCCGGCGAGCTCACGGTGCGTCAGGTCGCTGAGCGTCTCGGCATCGCAACGCAGACGGTCTACTACTGGTTGCGGATCGGCGTATTGCCTTATCGTCAGCCAGCCACCGGCGCCATCTGCATCCCATTCACTGCGGACATCGAAGTCGCGCTGCGCGCTCGACCAGCAGTGGCCCGTTTCACCGCGCGAACTCAACTCGCTACTACCGGAGGTGCACTTTGATGACGTCATCGAGGGAACGTGCCGATATCTTGTTGCAGATCGCATGGATATAACCGGCGCCCGTTGGTCAGTCGACGGCGCTGAAGCAGTCCTCAAGCTACGCGCCGTGCGCTCCAACGGCGACTTCGACGAGTACTGGTCTTTTCACCTCGACCGCGAGCGTCAACGAGTCCACGAATCCCGCTACGCAGACGGCATCATCCCCCTTGCCGCGTAGTCACTCCTACAGCGCCGCACCCGAAGCAATACATCGACC
>JAJZID010000291.1 GCA_021810705.1 Actinomycetes bacterium | reverse complement strand
GAGGTCAGCCACCACCACACGCTCCTCAACGACATCGACCTGCACTACGTCAGCGCCGGGTCTGACGGCACGCCAGTTCTGCTCGTGCACGGGTTCCCGGAGACATGGTGGGCGTTTCACAAAGTAATCCCGCTCCTCGCGGCCGAGCACCGCGTGATCGCCGTCGATCTGCCCGGGTTCGGCGACTCCGGCAGCGCGCCGCAGGACAGCACCAGCACCACCGCGGCGGAGACCCTGCGACGATTGATCCAGCAGCTCGACCTTGGTGCGGTTCACCTCACCGGCCAGGACATCAGCGGAGTCACCGCGTTCCGCTTGGCCGCGGTTCATCCGGAGCTGATCCGTAGCTTCGCTGCGATTGAGACCGGCCTGCCCGGGTTCGGATTGGAGATGCTCGCCGATGTGGCCCACGGCGGCGCTTGGCACATCGGCGTGCTGGCCGCGCCCGGGATCCCAGAGATGCTGCTCGCCGGCCGTGAGCGAGAGTTCCTGGCCGGCTACGCCTATCCCGCCATGTGCGCGACCGACGGCGCCATCACCGACCAGGACATCGACGAGTTCACCCGTGCGTTCGCGCGCCCGGACGGCTTCCGTGGGGCAGCCGGCCTGTACCGCGCGATGCTCCACGAAGGCGACGAAATTCGAGAACTAGCCACCCAACACACGCTGCAGATGCCAGTGCTAGCCATCGGCGCAGGCGGCGGGAACTTCACCCACCACACCATGACCCAAGTCGCGAAACACGTCAGCGCCGCCACCCTAGACGGCGTCGGGCACTACGCGGCAATGGAAGCCCCAAACGCCCTCGCGCAAACACTCCTCGACTACTACGCAACCATCGACGGCTAAGCCACCCAAAGCATGGCAGCTGACTCGATCCGCCCGACCGGAACAACCTACCGACGAACCCGGCCGGTCTAGTTGCCAATGGCCACACCCAGCGCGTCCATCCACCTCACGCCGCCAGCCTCGCCGCCGTCGCCACCAATCCCAAACTTCTGCATCAGGCGCCTGCCGAAGATCGCGATTGCGAAGATCCAAGCCGCGGGAACGCGATTGTTGAGGAGCCCGTTGGCGATTAGCGCGAGCAGGGCAATGGCGCCGATGAGCCCGGTGTTGGCGAGGAATGACCGTTTGCGCACGGCTACCCAACCCTAGCCTGCGAGAGCTCCGCGCCAACCCGCGAAAGCCCGTAGAAGTGAAAGGAGGAACCTCCCGCGTTCTCGCCCGCGCGAAGGAAGCGACGCTCCGCCAGCGAATGTCGACGCTCACCAGTTGATTGAGTTCCGCCACTCTGGGTGCTGTTGGCGGATCTGAACAACGCACCAGATCGCGGCGATCGACGCCGACGGACGGCGAGACGTGCTTCTCACTCGGGGCGCATAGCTCATGCTCCAGAAGATCACCTCCGCAACGCGCGGACAGCGAGGCGGACGGTCGTGGGCAGGTTTGGCAGTGGTTTCAGTCCGGCGCCGCGGGCGTACGGCGGCACCTGGGACAGACCGCGGTCACCCATCCAAACTCGGAGAGGATCGAGATGCGCTGCAGCGCGCCGCCCCACGCGAGCAGATGCCCGGTCCCGGCGAATGCGGCGCTGAAGAGGGCGAAGCAGAGCGCCATCACGATCGCGGACCCGCGCGAGTAACGCGCCCAAGCGCCGTCCTGGTGGCGTGCGAACCCCCGCCCGGCGATGTCTGCAGCCGCGGGAATGCCGATGAAAATTGGGACCGCGCACAGGTCGTGTGGCGCTTCCTCCCGGGTTGGCGGCTGTGCTTCGACGCGCGTACCGTCTGGCCGCTCGTTGCCTGTGCCGGTCACCAGCACGCCCGAGCCGAATAGTCCAAGCCCGGCCGCAGCAAGCAAGAACGGGCTGACGCGTGAGTCAACCGACCTCCTCGGCTGGCCCGCCAGCCCTCCCGAGGCAGCGATATACAGCACGCCCGCGGTCATGAAGTTCGCGCGCTGGATCCAACCGCTCCGGCCCGCTACGCGAGACAGCCCCCCTCCCGGGACGTGCCAGCCTTCGTGCGCCGGACGGTCGGGCTGTCACCGAGCCGTAGGCGAGGGCAAGGGAGCCAAGCGACCTTGACGGCCCGGCCGCCGGCGCCAGTCACTCGCGAGACTGCGGAGCGTGCGGATTGCCCGGGAGCAGACGGTGGCCGTCGACGACGGCGGCACACAGGTCGACCAGCTTTCGATTATCGACACGCGAGCGCTCGCGCAGCATCTCAAACGCGGTGGCCTCGTCAACGGAGTGGCGCTCCATCAAGATGCCTTTGGCCCGCTCGATCAGCGCGCGGCGGCCGAACGCTCCCTGGAGATCCTGGTACTCAGCGAACCGGCGCAGCACGATGTCGATCGAGCTCTGCCAGTCCTCGACGTCGTCATCTGAGATGTGAGCAAAAACGCCCCGCTTGGACGCCTCCCTGACAAACAAAGGATCCGGCTCATGTAACAGGACAATCACGGGGCAAGCGGCCTCGTGGACGATCTTGTCGATCAGATCAAGCGCGTGCTGTGAGCTGGCGCCGAGTCCCACGAGCGCGACGTCGGGCCGCTCCCGTCCGGTGACAGCACCGACGTCCTCAACGTCGATCTCTCGCGCAATCACTTCATGGCCAAGCCCGGCGACAACCGGAACGACGCGCTCAAGACGATCCTTGCGTTCATTTGCGATCAGAACGCGCAAATGATCGGTTCCATCCCGGAGCGGCACCATAGCCTGGTCATAGATTGTGGCACATGCTGATCGGAGCGGCGAACATAGCCGAGTAACTGCGCACGCGGAGTAGAATCAGCTGTAGTTCGCCTCGACCTTCGGCGGACTCGGTTGTTCCGGCTCCAGCGACTTGGCCGGCATATTCGACACCCCTCGGGGTGATCGCGAGCCACCTCTTTGGAGTCCAAGTCCATGCATCTTCCCGTGGGAAAGCCAGGCCAGCCCGACCAGGCACTCCAGATGCCCGCCACACCAACGGGACTGATGACAAGGCCGTCAGGGCCGCGGCCGTTCACGCATGGCGATCGCGCCACCCACACCAGGAAGGCAGCATCATGTTCGGGATCTATGTGATCAAGCAGTACGAGCGCGTTGTCGTGTTCAAGTTCGGCAAGGTCAAGAGCGAGGCGCGCGAACCGGGGCTGTTCTTCTGCGTGCCGGTGATCAATCGGATCCATCGTGTGTCGCTGCGAATCATCACGATGCCGATCCAGTCTCAGGGGATCATCACCAAGGACAACGTCAGCATCGACGTGTCCGCCGTGGCCTACTACCGGGTGGAGG
>JAJZID010000290.1 GCA_021810705.1 Actinomycetes bacterium | reverse complement strand
GGTGAGCGCCTGCTCCTCGGCGCCGATCTCGGGCGTGTCCGGTGCGCCGGCGCAGAGCACGAGCTGCGCCTCGGGCGCGAAGTCGGCGGCGGCGCGCAGCAGGTGCGCGACTCCCTTCTGCCGTGTGATGCGACCGACGAAGACGACGCTCGGACGATCCGGGTCGACCCCCAGTCGCTCCAGCACATCGGTGGCGGGGTCGGGCCGGTACTCGGTGGTATCGATCCCGTTGAGCACCACGTGCACCCGCTCCGGCTCGATCGCCGGATACGCCCTCAGGATGTCGGCGCGGGAGCTGCGTGAGACCGCGATCACCGCGTCGGCGGCCTCAAGCGCCGTGCGCTCGCAGAAGCTTGAGAGCGCGTAGCCGCCGCCGAGCTGCTCGGCCTTCCAGGGCCGCAACGGTTCCAGTGAGTGCACCGTTGCGACGTGCGGCAGGCCGTGGATCAGCTTGGCCAGATGGCCCGCGAACTGCGCATACCAGGTGTGGCTGTGGACCAGCTGCGCCTCGCCCACGTGTGCGGCCATCAGCAGATCCACCGACACGGTCGCGAGCGCCGCGAGCTCCGGCGCGCTGCCTGACAGCGCCTGCCAGGCGCTGTAGGCATGCACGTGCGGGTCGCTGCGCGGCTCCCCCCAACAGTGCACCTCCAGCTCCACCAGCGCCCGCAGCTCGCGCGCCAGGTACTCAACGTGCACGCCGGCGCCGCCGTAGACGTCGGGCGGGTACTCGCGAGTCAGCAGCGCCACCCGGCGCCCGCGCGCGGGCGGCCCGGCCCCAGGCGGCCCGGGCGCAGGCGTCCCGGTTCGCCCGGTGGTCCCGCTCACATCTCGCGCGCCTGCACGCGCGTCCCCTTCGGCACCACCACAATCCCGGCGGGCGAGACCGTGAAACGTGCCCGGTCCTCCTCGGGATCCACGCCGATCCGTGCCCCAGGGTCGATCACCACGTCCTTGTCGATGATCGCGCGCCGCACCACGGCGCCACCGCCGACGTTCACGCCTGAGAAGACCACCGAGTCGGTCGCGTGCAGGTGAACGCGCGAGGAGATCACGGAGTGATCGACCGTCGCCCCGGAGACGATCACGCCGGGCGAGACCATCGAATCGAGCGCGTGCCCCATGCGCTCGTCCTCGGCGAAGACGAACTTGGCCGGCGGGAGCGGCTCGGGCAGCGTCAGGATCGGCCAGTCCATGTTGTAGAGGTTGAAGATCGGCGTGACCGAGATCAGGTCCATGTTGGCGTCGTAGAAGGCGTCGATCGTGCCGACGTCGCGCCAATAGCCCGCGTCGCGCTCGGTTGCCCCCGGCACCACGTTCTGCGCGAAGTCGTAGACCTGCGCCTCGCTCGCGGCGACCAGCCGCGGGATTATGTTGGCGCCGATGTCGTGAGCCGACGCCGGATCCTCTGCATCCTCGGAGACGATGTCGATCAGGCGCTGCGCGTCAAAGACGTAGTTGCCCATGGACGCGTACACCTGGTGGGGCGCGTCCGGAAGCCCGACCGCCTGCTCGGGCTTCTCCCGGAACTCCGCGACGGTGCGACCGTCGGGCTCGGTCTCGATCACGCCGAACTGGTTGGCCTGCTCGATCGGCACGCGGATGGCCGCGACCGTGACGCCGGCACCGGACGCGATGTGCTGGGCGACCATCTGCGAGGGGTCCATCCGGTAGATGTGGTCGGCGCCGAAGACGATCACCTGCTCGGGGCGCTCGTCGCGCAGCAGGTTGAGGTTCTGGAAGATCGCGTCGGCCGAGCCCGCGAACCAGTAGGGCCCGCGGCGCATCTGCGCGGGCACGGTGGCGACGTAGTTGCCGAGCAGCGTGGACAGCCGCCAGGTCTGTGAGATGTGGCGGTCCAGCGAGTGGCTCTTGTACTGCGTGAGCACCACGATCCGCCGGTAGCCGGCGTTCACGAGGTTCGAGAGCGCGAAGTCAATCAGCCGGTAGTTGCCGCCGAACGGCACCGCCGGCTTGGCGCGGTCGAGCGTCAGCGGCGCCAGGCGCTTGCCCTCGCCACCGGCGAGCACCATCGCAATCACGTTCGCGTCGGGCCGGGGGCTCCACATGGCCACACCATTGTCTGTGCTGGGTGGGGTCCTTGGCAAGCTCGCGCCGCGCGATGTCCCTCGTGTCGCGCTTCGGCTCGTTACAGTCAGCGACCGTGTCGAGCACTGCGCCGGCGGGCACAAACGCAAACGCGCCAAGGGTGCTGGTCGTCGGCTCAGGCGCCCGCGAGCACGCGATCCTGCACGCCCTGGCCCGGTCGCAGGCCGCTCCCGAGCTGATCTGCGCTCCCGGCAACCCGGGTATCGCCGCGGTTGCGCGGCTCATCGCCATCGCCGTGGACGACATTGAGCGGCTCGTGCAGGCTGCCGTCGAGGAGCGTGTGGGCCTGGTGGTGGCCGGTCCAGAGGCGCCGCTCGTGGCCGGGCTGGCCGACGCCCTGGCGCGGGCCGGCATCCCCTGCTTTGGGCCGACCGCCGACGGGGCCCGGCTGGAGGGCTCAAAGGCCTTCTGCAAGGAGGTGATGGAGGCCGCCGGCGTGCCGACCGCCGCCCACCGCGTGGTCGACACGGTCGCCGCCGGCCTCGCGGCGATCGACGCGATCCAGGACGGTCGCTACCCGGCCGTGATCAAGGCCGACGGGCTTGCCGCGGGCAAGGGCGTCATCATCGCCCGCAGCGAGGATGAGGCGCGTGCGGCCCTGCATGAGCTGCTGGTCGAGCATCGCTTCGGCACCGAGCGCGTTGTGGTTGAGGAGTTCCTCTCAGGCCGTGAGGTCTCGCTGCTTGCGATCTGCGACGGCGTCAGCGCGCTGCCGCTCGCCTCGGCGCAGGATTACAAGCGGATCTTCGACGGCGACCGCGGCCCCAACACGGGCGGGATGGGCGCCTATTCGCCGGTCCCCGGGATCGACGCCGACGCGGCACGCGCGCTGTGCGCAACGGTGCACCAGCCGGTGTTGGACGAGCTCGCTCGCCGCGGCATCGTCTTTCGCGGCGTGCTGTACGCGGGGCTGATGCTGACGAATGCCGGGCCCAGGGTGCTCGAGTTCAACGTGCGCTTCGGGGACCCTGAGACGCAGGCGATCCTGCCGCGGCTGCGCAGCGACCTGCTGTCGCTGCTGCTGGCGGCGGCACCCGGCGGGGACGGGCTTGACGGCGTGGTGCTCGAGTGGGACGAGCGGCGCGCGGTGACGGTGGTGCTCGCCAGCGCCGGCTATCCGGAGAGCTCATCCAGCGGCGATCTGATCGAGGGGCTGGACGCCGTGGGCGTCGCCGCCCCTGACGGTGCAG
>JAJZID010000289.1 GCA_021810705.1 Actinomycetes bacterium | reverse complement strand
CGCCCGCCACGGCGATCAGGCTGTGGAGTCGGTATAGCCACCGTGCTCTACTTCTCACGGCCGGCGAGTCGTCGAAGCTTCCGCAGGCGCTCTGGGTCCAGCGTGGAGAGGGTCTGCGCGAAGTGCGCAAGCGCGACGTCCCCGTACTCGCTGACAAGTCCGTCGATCTCGGCTTGCGCGCGGCGGTCCTTGTACTCCTCGCGGGTGAGCCGCGGTTTGTAGGTGTCGCTGCGACCGTTTCGCGCGCGGCTAAGCAAGCCCTTGTCGTCGAGGCGGCGCATCACGGTCATGTATGTGGTGTACGCGCGCGGCGATTTCGCGGCGCGGTTCAACGCGCCGGCAACGAGCTTGACGGTGGTCACGTCCTGCCGCCAGACCTCTTCCATGACCTCAGCTTCGAGCGGGTGGAGCGCGGGCGGGATCTTGGGTGTACGCGAGCGGGCCATTGGCGGAAGCATAGCCGCGGTCGAAGCTCACAGAGTGATGTTGAGCGCCGTTTGAATCCGGCACGGGCGGTGTGGGTGGCGCCGTTCATCGGCGGCATGTTTGCCGCGAGGGTGGCAGGCTTGGCGCGTTTGTGAACGCGCGAGAGCCCTCCCGTCAGCTTTGCGGTTGTCGGGAGGGCTCTTGGGTGAGTCGCCGGGGGGAGTTGCACCCCCCGGCGCTCGCAGAACCGTTTACGTTGAGTTCCACGTAACGGGTTCGATGGGGGGCGGGAGGAAACCGGAACCAGTCGGCTCAGCCGCGCGGAGCCAGGCGCCTCCCGTCTACCCGACCAACCTCCCGACCCTGGCCGCCCTTCATAGCGAGCCGATCAGCCGCCAGCCCGAGACCCCCCCTCAAGGTGGGTCTTCCGGCATTGATGTGGGTACGGTGACCGCCGGATTCAGGGTTTGAGCAGGCGTTTGGCTGCCTGAGGAAGTGCGCGCAAGTTGCGCACGGGTGGGCGACACGCCCGCTGCCCTCGTGGCAGGCTGCTGGCTGTTAGAGGTCAACGGCTTGCAAGGAGGGACAGCGTGCGTGTCACGACAGCATTTTCCAGGCTTCTGCGGCTTCCGGGTGTGTGGGCCCGGAAGGTTCGCTTTGAGCCCGACCGGGTGGTGGTGGAGGTCGCGCTCTGCCGCCGGCGGCTGATCTGCCCGGAGTGCGGGTATTCGACCGTGGCGCGGAAGGACAGGCGGCGGCAGGACTCGGTTTGGCGGCATTTGGATCTCGGGGTCTGGCGGCTTGAGGTTCATTGCCGCAGGCGTTGGTTGTGGTGCCCTGTGCATGGGGCGCGGACCGAGGATGTGCCGTTCGCGCGTGCGGGGTCGCAGTTCACGCGCGACTTCGAGGGTTTGGTCGCGTGGCTTGCCACAAGGACCGACAAGAGCACGATCAGGCGGATGCTCAGGATCGACTGGGACACGGTCGGGCGGATCATCGAGCGTGTCTGCGACGAGGAGCTTGACGGCGACCGTCTGGAGGATCTCTACGACATCGGGGTGGATGAGGTCAGCTGGAAGCGCCAGCACAACTACCTCACCTTGGTCGCCTGTCATCAGCGCCGCCAGATTGTGTGGGGGTGCGAGGGCAAAGGCCAGGCTGCCGCCGACCGGTTCTTTGAGGAGCTCAACCAGCCGCCTGGTGAGCGAGCTCTTGGTCCTTCACCACCGCCGGCGATCATGACGGCCGCCGGTCCGGGCGCGAGCGTCCCGATCGATGCCGGGGTTCAGGGCGCATGGCTGCTCGACGGCGAAGAGCTCGAGCCGCAGGTCTTCGCGCGCGCGGACAAGCTGCGGGCCGTGTCGATGGACATGACCGGCGGCTACGCCAAGAGCGTCCGCACCAATGCCCCGCAGGCCACGATCTGCATCGACCCCTATCACGTGGTGGCGCTCGCCAACCAGGCGCTCGATGAGGTCCGCCGCTCATACTGGAACGAGCTGCGCTCCCTCGGCGACCAGAACGCTGCCAAGCGCTTCAAGGACGCCCGCTGGTCGCTCTTGAAAAAGCCCGAGAAGCTGACCGACACCCAAGCGAGCACGCTCTCCCGGCTCAAGAGCGCCGGCGGCGAGGTCTGGCGCGCCTACACCCTCAAAGAAGCCGTCCGCGGCATCTTCCAAGCAGGACTGGACCTCGAGGACGTCACCGTCCTGATCGACCGGCTCCTCTCACGCCTGTCCCGCAGCCGGCTTGCGCCGTTTATCAAGCTCGGCAAAACGATCCGCAAACACCGCGACGGGATCCTCGCCGCGATCCGCCTCGGGATCAACCAAGGCCGCACCGAAGCGCTCAACAACAAGGTCCGGCTCATCACCAGACGCGCCTACGGCTTCCACAGCGCCAAAGCCGTGCTCGCGCTCGTGCTGCTCACCTGCGGCCCGATCACCCTTCACCTACCACACGAACTACACGCACACGAGACCGGGTGACAGTTGACCACATTCATGCCGAGAGAGCCTGAATGGGCGCGTTCACCGCCGCAACCGTAGCGACCCGCTTCCGCATTTCGACAGGCATCTTGCAAGCCGGTCCAGGGGCTCTGCTGCGCGCGGGAAGTGCGTTTCTCAGCTGGCAAGGTTGCGCTTGTTGGCTGAGGCAACTCCTTCGATCTGAGACGCTGTTTGCGTGAAGGTCATCACGAGGCGAGCCCTGCCGTCCGATGCCGATTCGATCTCAGGTCTCTACCTGCTGGCACGTCGAGCGGCCGCGATCGCGGGGACGGTCCCCGCGCTCGTACATGACGATGATGGCGTCCGACGCTGGGTGGCTGACCGTGTCGTGCCGAGCCTTGAGTGCTGGATAGCCGATTACTCGGACCGTGCCATGGTGGGGATGCTGGTACTCGACCAGGACTGGATCGACCACCTCTATGTCGCGCCAGACCTGACCGGCCGGGAAATCGGCTCAGAGCTGATCACAGTCGCCAAGCGTGAACGCCCAGCCGCCCTGCAGGTCTGGACCTTCGTCTCCAACACGGGGGCACAGCGGTTCTACTCCCAGCACGGCTTCCGGGAACTCCAGCGCACCGACGGCAGCGGCAACGAGGAGCGCGCCCCGGACATCCACTACGCCTGGCAGGGCCCGAGCCCAGTCCTGCTTAGTTCATGAGAGGAGTACCGCACTCACCGCGATGCTGCTCTCGCTATGCGCGGATCTGAGGGAACGAGCGCGGGACACCTCAGGCGTCCGTTACCTATGCAGCACCGAGCGTAATCGCGGAGCGAGCAACCCCAACCTCCGACACGCAGGCGGCGCTGGACCACCAGTGCCGCGCTATCGCTTCGACCCGCGACGAGGGCGTCACGTTAACTGTGTAAGCGTGGTTTCTTCAGGTTAAC
>JAJZID010000288.1 GCA_021810705.1 Actinomycetes bacterium | reverse complement strand
ACCTGCGCTTAGGCCTCGCGCTAATAGAATCGGGCGCGATGAGCCGACGGTTTCGGTCCGCGGCCTTGCCCGTGCACAGGCACTCGTTGCCGCAGTTCGTGCTCGACGGCGTACTGGTCGCCTTCGCCTACGTGCTTGCCTTCTGGCTGCGCTTCGATGGTCTGCCGGGACATGGCGCCGACGCCAAGTACGTGCACCTGCTGCCGCGCACGATCTGGTGGGTGGTGCCGCTCACGCTGATCGTGCTGGCCGGCTTCGGCCTCTATGAACGGCTGTGGACCTACATCGGGCAGCGTGACTTCGAGCAGCTCGGCAAGGGCGTTATCGTGGCAGCTGTACTGGTGGTCGGGGCGATCGCCCTGATCCACCCGGTGACCGCTCCAGGCAAGCACGGCTACCGCACCGGCGTGCTGCTGCCGGCCAGCGTGGCCGTCATGTTCCTGCTGCTGACGCTCGCGCTGCTCGGTGCGGTGCGCTTCATCACCCGGCTGGTGACCGAGGGGCGGATCCGCAACCTGCACGTCGCCAAGGGCACGCGCGACGTGCTGATCGTCGGCGCCGGCGAGGGTGGCCGCCTGGTCGTGCGCGAGCTGATGCGCAATGCGGCGCTGCGCATGCGCCCGGTCGGTTTCATCGACGACGACCCGCGCAAGCGCCGCCTCAGGGATGAGTACGGGCTGCGCGTGCTCGGGACCACCGCGCAAGCCGATCTGGAGCGGGTGCTCGACGAGGTCGAGCCCGACGAGGTCGTGATCGCGATCCCGTCCGCGCCGGGCACGGTACGTGCCGCGGTCGTGGGCGCCTGTCGCCAGCGTGGCATCCCGGTCCGCACGACCCCGACCGTGTTCGAGCTGCTGCAGGACGGGGCCGGTCAGCTGCGCGTGACCAGGCAGCTGCGTGAGGTGCGGGTCGAGGACATACTTGGCCGCGAGCCGGTGCACATGGAGCTTGAGCGGGTCGGTGCCTACCTGCAAGGCAAGGTGGTCATGGTGACCGGCGCCGGTGGGTCGATCGGCTCCGAGCTCTGCCGCCAGATCGCGCGTGTGGGCCCGCGCCGGCTGGTGCTCGTGGACCACGCGGAGGACAACCTGTTCGAGATCGCACGCGAGCTCAGGGAGGACCGTCACGTCAACGTCACCGTGCCGGTGCTGGCCGACTGCAAGGAGGACGAGCGCATGCGCGAGGTCTTCACCGAACATCGCCCGGCGGTGATCTTCCACGCCGCCGCCTACAAGCACGTGGCGATGATGGAGGCCAACCCGGTGGAGGCTGTGCGCAACAACTCCCTGGCGACGCTGCTGATGGCGCGCTTGGCGGGCGAGTTCGGGGTTGAGACCTTTGTGCTGATCTCGACTGACAAGGCGGTGATGCCCGCGACCGTGATGGGCGCCTCCAAGGCGCTGGCCGAATGGGCGGTTGAGGCGGCAGCTGTGCGCCACCCGTCGACCCGCTTCACGACCGTCCGCTTCGGCAACGTGCTCGGCTCCTCCGGGTCGGTTGTACCGATCTTCCGCCGGCAGATCGCCGCCGGCGGCCCGCTGACCGTCACCGACGAGCGCATGACCCGCTACTTCATGACGGTCCCAGAGGCAGTGCAGCTCGTGATCCGCTCCGGGTCGTTGTCGGAGCGCAGCGGTGAGGTGTTCGTGCTCGACATGGGCGAGCCGATGAAGATCGTCACGCTCGCCGAGACGATGATCAGACTGTCCGGGCTCGAGCCAGGCCGTGACATCGCGATCGACATCATTGGCGCGCGCCCCGGCGAAAAGTTCGACGAAGTGCTGTTCAACCCATATGAGCGGCCACAGCCCACGGCGGCCCAGAAGATCATCAGGGCCCAGCGCGAGCCGCTGGATCCAGCCTGGGTCAGAGAGACCTTCGACCAGATCAACCTGCTGGTGCTCGAGGGTGACGCGGCCGCGTTGGCCGAGCATGTCTCCAAGCTCGACGCGCAGCGCGCCGAGCTCACGGCCACGCCGATACGACAGGCGTCGTCGTAGACTGGCCCGTTCAGATGCTGCTGCCACTCGCATCGCTGTCCATCCACAAACTGATCGGCTCGGTCGGCAACGACATCGGCTTCGCCTCGATCATCGCCGTGGCGATCCTCGTCGTGCTCTATTTCGCCCACGCCCGCGAGACCACCACTTTGCGTGAGCAGCTGGAGGAGTCACAGCAGCACATCGCCGGGCTCGAGGCGCGGATCGCGCAGCTGATGCAGGGATCCGGCATGCGGCGAGCGCCCGCCCCCGGAGGCTCGATGCCGGTGCCGCCACCAGCGGGCGTGCCGTTGGCGACCCGGGCGCGACCGACGGCTGCGCCGTCGTCAACCGTGCGCCGCGTGCCAAGCCCCGCAACCGCGGCTGCCGGCGCCGGTCCGTCATCCGCCCTGAGCGCAGCATCGGACGTCCGCGACGCTGGCGTGCCGGAGCCGCCACGGCGCAACGGTGCCAACGGCATTCCCTCGGCTCCCGTCGGCATGGGTGCGCCGGCGCTGGCATCTGCGACCAGGTTCATCGCTACGCCTGCGACCGCAAACGGCGCCGCGCGCGCGGCCGGCTCCGCGCCTCGCGTCGCCGGCCCTTTCCCGAGCCGTCCGGTGCCAAGAACCGTCGAGGCCGCGAGTGCGCCGGGTGGCGGTGCTCCGCCACGCCGGGTCAGCTCGAGGCCACGCCCGGCGAGCTCCTTCCCGCTGCTCGAGGAGGAGCCGCTCGGACCGGGCTGGCTGAGCGGGCGCCTCTTGCCACTCGCAGTCGGCGCGGTCGCGCTGCTCGTGATCGTTGTGGGCCTGGTCGTGATTCTGAGTTCAGGTGGCACGAGCGCAGGCAAGGCATCGCCCAAGGTGCCGGCCGGCCAGCAGGCATCCTCCAGTCCGGCCGCCACGAAGCACGTGACGCACGCCAAGCTCCCACCGTTCAACCCGGCGCACGTGACCGTCGCGGTCATGAACGGGACCGCGGTCGCGGGCCTCGCCGCAGATGTCGGCACCAAGCTCGCCGGCGACGGTTACAAGCAGGGCAACATCACCAACGCGTCGTCGCAGACCGAGCAGCTCAGCTACGTCTACTACCTGACGGGCAAGGACCAGGCCGCCAACCTGCGGGCCGCCAAGCATGTGGCCAAGGCGCTCGCGCTGGGCCCCTCCCGGGTACAACCCGCGAGCTCCGCCGTGCTGACGAGCTGTGCGATCAGCGCCTCCGGCGCATCGCTCGGCTCGTGCTCCGCCAACGTCGTCGTGTCTCTGGGCCAGGACCGTGCCAGCCTCGCCTCGAGCTCGGCAGCGGGCTGAGGCCGGCACCCGTCGCAGGGCAGGCGATGGCTGCGCTCGCCGGTGATAGCGAGATCGGAA